>DASWVA010000231.1:0-6163 GCA_036401415.1 Streptosporangiaceae bacterium | reverse complement strand
GGGTCGCCGATGCCGGTGATGACCTTGATGGCCTCATTGACCTGTATCGAGCCGATCGACGCGCACAGCACGCCGAGGACTCCGCCCTCGGCGCAGGACGGCACCATACCGGGGGGCGGCGGCTCGGGGTACAGGCAGCGGTAGCAGGGTCCGTGGTCGGCCCAGAACACGCTGGCCTGCCCGTCGAACCGGTAGATCGAGCCCCACACGTACGGCTTGCCCAGCAGCACGCAGGCGTCGTTGACCAGGTAACGGGTGGCGAAGTTGTCGGTCCCGTCCACGATCAGGTCGTAGGGACGGAAGATGTCCAGCGCGTTGTCGGAGTCCAGCCGCTCCTGGTGCAGGATGACCTCGACGTACGGGTTGATCTCCCGGATGCTGTCCCGGGCCGACTCCGCCTTGGGATGGCCGATGTCGGACACACCGTGGATGACCTGCCGCTGCAGGTTGGACTCATCCACCACGTCGAAGTCAGCGACGCCGAGCGTCCCGACCCCGGCCGCGGCCAGGTACAGCAGGGCAGGCGAGCCGAGGCCGCCGGCCCCGACGACCAGCACCTTGGCGTTTTTCAGCCGCTTCTGGCCGGTCATGCCCACGTCGGGGATGATGAGGTGCCGCGAATACCGCTTCACCTCGTCGACGCTGAGCTCGTCGGCCGGCTCGACCAGGGGTGGCAACGACACAGTGCTCTCCAGACCGGTAATCAACTAGCAGGGTTCAGCCAACGGGTTCAGCTAACCGGGTTGCGATCGAAATGGCACGCCGTCGGGGGCGCCGACTTACATAACTGGGAGCGCCCGCGGCTCATTCCCCGGTGCGTCACCCAGCGACTTTCCCCGGGCCTGACTCCGGCCATCCGCTCCGGCCTGGCCCGCGGCGGCGGCCTCGCGCAGCTCGTCAGCCTGTTCCGGCGCCGCGACCATCCGGCGAAACTCGGCCTCGACCACCGCCGGGCGTTCCATCTGGGCCACATGCCCGGTACGGGGCAGCACCACCACCCGGCTGCGGGGGAACGACCGGGCCGCGCGCCCCGCCATCCGCGGATCGACGATTTTGTCGTGGCTGCCGTAGATGACCAGCGCCGGAGCGGTGACCCGGGCCGCGTCCCGCCACAGCGAGTTCCGGCCCAGGCGCAGGTATTCGGCCACGATCGACCGGGCGCAGCGGACCAGCACCGCGTCGCCGTAACCGAGCGCGTCGCGGCGTTCCACCTCGGCGACATCGGCGGCGATGCGGTCCGGATGCACGCGGGTCCGGTCGTAGTAGATGGTGGCGATGGACGCCTCGACCCGCGCCTGGGCGGGCATTTTGTGCATTCGGCGCAGCAGCCAGGAACCGAACTTCGGCACGCAGAGGGCGGGGAAATGGGCGGCGACCGGGCGGATCAGCAGATCCGGCATGGCTGGCGCGACCAAGGTGAGGGTCCGGACCAGGTCGGGCCGGGTCGCGGCCACCCGGGTGCAGACGGCGCCGCCGAATGAGTTCCCGACCAGGTGGACCGGGCCGTGGTAGCGGTGCTCGATGAACTGGGCCACCAGCGCGGCCTGGCCACTGACGGTACAGCTGGCGTCGGAGGGTGGGGAGAACCCGAACCCGGGCAGGTCCAGGGCTTCGCAGTGGAAGGCGGGGGGGACGGCGCCGGTGTCACCGGTGTCACTGGTGCCGCCGACGACGCGGGCCCGGGCCGGGTCGTCGGGGCTGGGGCGGCTGAGCAGGTACATGAGGTCGGTCCAGTTGTTGGACGAACCGCCGAACCCGTGCACACAGAGGACCGGTTCCGCGGCCGGGTTCTCGCCGGCGGCGGGCGCGGTCCGGACGAACACCTCGGTCCCGGCCAGGCTGATCAACTCACCGGACCACACCGGATTCGGTGCCATCTACCGCCTCCCCGCCAGGTGAACAGACCCGTTACCTACGTTCAAGGTAAATCAACCGGTCGTTTACCTGAACACCAGTTTGGCCGGGGGCGCGGGCTGGTGAGTTCAGCAGGCGGTCGGCACGGAGGCCAGGCTGGCGCGCAGGAGCTCCGTGAGGTCGCCGGGGTAGGCCGGGCTCCTGAGGTCAGCGGGGTTGGCAGGGTCGGTGAGGTCGGCGGGGCTGGCGGGGTGCTCGGGGCTGGCGGGGTGCTCGGGGCTAGCAGGGTGCCCGGGGCTGGCGGGGTCCGTGGGGCTGGCCAGGCTGGCCGCGGTCTTGCGGTGGATGAGGTCCTCCAGCTGGTCGCGGTAGTGATCGTGGTGCGCGGCCGGGTCGAATACGCCGGTCATCGCGGTGATCAGATCGGCGGCCAGCGACAGGTCGCCGTCCGGCTGGCCATCGACCGGGGTGGGGGCCGGACCGCTGGAGCTGGGCAAGCTGGTGTGGTCGGCGTGCTTGGTGAAGCTCACGTTGCCGGTGGGATCGCCGGGGTCGGTCAGCTGATCCGGGGTGAGCAGGGTCTGGAGGACCAGAGCGGGGCCACGGGCCCACAGCGCCGCCCGGGCCTCGCGCTGCCGCAGGGTGACCCTGGCCACGGCCACCCGGCCCGAACGGGCCAGGGCCGCCTGAAACAACGTGTAGGCCCGGCCGCCGTCAGCGGGAGCCGGGCCGCCGTCAGCGGGAGCCGGGCCAGCGGAGGCCGGGCCATCCGGGCTCAGGAAGTAGCTGCGTGAGATCAGCAACGGGTCAATGGCGCCGGGGGCCACGAAGCACTGGACTTCGATCCGGTGGCTGACCTCGAGCGGCAGGTGGGTCAGGTCGTCGTCGGTGAGCGGCACCAGGACGCCGCCCGGCGGCTGGTAGGCCTTGGCCACCTGCGCGTAGGGCACGTCGGCCCCGCAGGCGGTGCAGGACCGGCGGAACGTTATTCGCCCGCCGTCCTCGGCGTGCACCTGCCGGAAGGCCAGCTCCCGCGGCTGGGTGGCCGGGCCGAGCCGGACCGGGATGTCGACCAAGCCGAAGGCGAGGGTGCCGGCCCACATACTTTGCATGGCTGGGGTAGTACCCGCGCAGGCCAGCCGCTAAAAAACCGCCGGCCGAGGCGTCACAGACGCCTCATAACTGCCAAAACGGACCGACTCCACTCATATGCAGGGCTGCCACCAGCTACGATGACCGATCCCTGGCTTCCGGGGCGAAGCGGGGGTGCCGCCTGAGATGATGGGTCAACCTGCGCAGCCTGGGGCACGGCCCCAGGAGGGGGATGGGAAGGTGAGCCAAATGCCCGAGTTCGATGTTGTCGTACTCGGCGGCGGAACCGCGGGCGTGCACGTCGCCGCTGAGGTCGCTTCCAGCGGCCGGTCGGTCGCCCTGGTGGAGGCCGGCCTGGTCGGGGGCGAGTCGCCGTACCTGGCCTGCCTGCCTTCCAAGACGCTGCTGGAGGCGGCAGGCCGGGGCGAAGCCTGGGAAAACGCTGTCGCCCGGCGGGATGAGGTGGCCAGCTACCTGGACGACACCGCTGCCGCAAGCCGGTTGATCGAGGCAGGCGTCACCCTGCTGCGCGGCACCGGCCAGGTCACCCGGCCGGGCACGGTCAAGGTCACCGTGTACGGGGAGAACGGCACGTCGTCACCGGCGACGGGTGAGCCGGGCGACGGCCACACCGTTGACCTCGATTACACCGACCTGGTGCTGTCCACCGGCAGCGAGCCGGTAGCGCCGCCCATCGAGGGCCTGGCCGACATCGCCGCCTGGACCAGCGCGGAGGCAATGAGCGGGCCCGACCTGCCCCGCCGGCTGGTGGTGCTCGGTGGCGGCTCGGCCGGCTGCGAGCTGGCCCAGATCTACGCCGCGTTCGGCTCCCAGGTGACCCTGGTCGAGACCGAGAACGTCCTGCTGCCCGCGGAGGCCACCTTCACCGGCGAGATCCTGGCCGAAGCGATGCGGCGGACCGGGGTGGATGTACGGCTGGGTTCGGCGGCGGTCAAGGCCGAGCGGATGGACGAAGGACTGGCCCTGACGCTGGCCGACGGGAATCGGATCGAGGCAGACCGGGTGCTGCTGGCCACCGGCCGGCGGCCCCGCGTCAGCGGCCTGGGCCTGGACATCCTGGGCGTGGAGGTCAAGCCGGGTACCGCGATCCCGGTTGACACCACCTGCCGGGTGGTGGCCAGGGGCGGCGACGGTACAGCTCAGGGGGCGTCCGAGCGAGCCGCCGGGCTGTGGGCGGCCGGCGACGTGACCGGGCTGGGTACGCACACGCACACCGCCCGTTACCAGGCGGGAGTGGTGGCGTCGAATATTCTCGGCCAGCGCCGCGAAGCCGACTACCGGGCCATTCCGCGGGCGGTCTACACGACGCCGTCGGTGTTCGCGGTCGGCGCTTCCCCGCAGGGCGCCGCCGACGCCGGGATCAGCCTGATCTCCGCGGCCGCCGACCTGCAGGACACGGCGCGGGCCCGGGTCGCGGGCGAAGACGCCGGGCGGGTCGAGCTGTACGCCCACCCGGAGACCAAGCTGCTGATGGGCGCGGCCGCGGTCGGGCCGAACGCGCCGGACTGGATGGGAGAGGTCACGGTGGCCATCCGGGCCGGGGTGCCGCTGCCGGTGCTGGCGGACACCGTGCACGCGTTCCCGACTTACAGCGAGGCGCTGGAGCCGGTGCTGCGAGAGCTGGCCGGTAAGCTCGCCGCCCAGACCGGCGAAGCGCCCGCAGGCGCGGCCCCAGGGGACACGGGTGCTCCTGCGGCCCCGGCCGTGGCGGACGGTGACCGGCGGGAAAAGCCCGGTAACGGGATGGCAGGTGACCCAGCTGCGGTGCGTGCAGCCGTGACGGAGCCGCGTGATCCCGAGCCCAGTGCGGCCCACAGCGATGCGAGGAGCGCCGCGAGTTGAGTGACATGGACATCGAAAAACCAGCCGACGACGCGCTTGAGCAGGAACGCGAGGTGGTCGAGGCCGGTGACACGGGAGTCCCGCCGCAGCGGGACGAACTGCCGTTCGACGCCAATGAGGCCGACGCGGCGGAGCAGGGCCGGATCGTCGACGACGGCGAAGACGACTATCGCTGAGGACCGGACGCCAGCGTTCGCCCGTGGTGAGGAAACTGGCTGGTCCGGCTGCTTGGCCTTACGATGGCCGGGAATGCGGACAATCGTTCGCCGTCCCGCTCGATACCTTCGGAGACACTGGTGACCGCAACGTCCGACGCCCGTCCGCGAGGTGCGCGGCTGCCCCGCCAGGAGCGCCGCCGGCAACTGCTCGGGGCAGCGCTGGCGGTCTTTGTCTCTCAGGGCTACCACGCTGCCGCGATGGACGAGATCGCGGAGCGGGCCGGAATCAGCAAGCCCGTGCTCTACCAGCACTTCCCCAGCAAGCTCGAGCTGTACCTGGCCCTGCTGGATGAGAGCGTGGACGCGCTCCTCGACACCGTGCGCAAGGCGCTCAGCTCCACCTCGGACAACAAGCAGCGGGTGGTGGCGACGTTTGAAGCGTACTTCCGCTTCGTGGCGGGCCAGGGTGGCGCGTACCGGCTGGTGTTCGAATCCGACCTGAGCAACGAGCCCGCGGTGCGCGAACGGCTGGACCGCTCGGTACAGGAGTGCGCGGAGATGATCAGCGAGGTCATCGAGAAGGACGCGGGTATCCCGGAAGACGCCGCGCACCTGCTCGGCGTCGGCCTGGTCGGTACGGCCCAGGTCAGCGCGCGCTACTGGCTGCGCACCGGCCAGGGGATACCGCAGGAAGACGCCGAGCAGATGATGGCCCGGCTGGCCTGGCGGGGCATCAGTGGCTGGCCGCTGAGCGCCTGACGCCCTGCCGCCCGGCGACCACGCCGGGTCCCGGCGCAAGGCCGGGCGGCCGCCGGGCGGCGGCTGACCAACTCATCGAGGAGCACTGTGGAAGTCAGAATCGGAGTTCAGTCGGCGCCGCGTGAACTGGCCGTGGAGACCACCGCCTCGGCCGACGAGATCGAGCGCGAGCTTTCGAACTCGCTGGCCAACGGCGGCTTGTTCATGCTCTCAGTGGAAAAGGGCGGCAAAGTGCTGGTGCCAGCCGACAAGATCGCCTACCTGGAGTTCATCGGGACCGAGGGGCGCCCGATGGGGTTCGGCGCCTGACCGCAGGCGGCCCGCGGCGCTTGACCGCGGGCGACCCGCGGAGGCTGGCCGCCCGCAGAGGCGGACGGGCCACCGGCTGATTCGGGTCCTTGTACCACACCTGTTCTGGCGTTGCGGCCTGCTCGGGA
>DASWVA010000230.1:0-1985 GCA_036401415.1 Streptosporangiaceae bacterium | reverse complement strand
CCACTTCTTCCAGATCCGGATCACCGGCGAGCCACCCGAGTCGCCCATCCCCGAGGCCTACGCCACGCTGTCCTTCCTGGCCGGGCAGACGCGCCAGATCACCCTCGGCACCCTGGTCACGTCGGTGTCCTACCGTCACCCAGGCGTGCTGCTCAAGACGGTGACGGCGCTGGACGTCCTCAGCGGCGGCCGGGCCGTGCTCGGCGTCGGGGCGGGCGCGCCGTGGAACCCCGAGCCGGCCGGCCCCGGGACCGCCTGGGAGGCCGAAGGCCTGGGTATCCCGTTTCCGCCCCTGGCTGAGCGTTTCGAACGCCTCGAAGAAGTCCTCCAGATCGCCCACCAGATGTGGCGCGGCGACGAGACCCCCTACCGGGGCCGCCACTATGACCTGGTCCGCCCGCTGAACTCGCCCAACTCGGTCCAGCGCCCGCACCCGCCGATCCTGATTGGCGGCAGCGGCGAGCGCAAAACCCTGCGGCTGGTGGCCCGGTACGGCGACGCCTGCAGTCTGTTCGACCTGCCCGGGTCGGGGTTCGCCGACAACATCGGGCACAAGCTGGCCGTGCTGCGCGGGCACTGCGCGGCCGAGAGCAGGGACTACGGCGAGATCGAGAAGACCATCGCCAGCGTCTTCGACCAGGGCGATGACCCGAGGGCGGCCCGGCCCGGCCTGCTGGCCCACCTGAGCGACCTGGCTGCGCTCGGCATCGACCACGTGCTGCTGTCGCCCCGGGGCCCCTGGGACGAGGCCAGCCTGGACGCCCTGGTCTCAGTCGTCCCCGAGATCCACGCCATCGAGCCTGCCGGGCGCTGAACCCGGCTCAGCTGATCTCTCGCCGTCCGCGCGGCCGAACCAGCGCGGCACCCGGCGTGCGTCCACTCGCAGCACTCGTCCACCTCTGGCTGGCTGCAGAGGTAGTTCACATGGGATTTAACTTTCCGTTGCCGAACCCGGCGGTCAGTGACGAGCTGGCCCGGAAGAAACCAGGCAGGCCGTTGCCGCCGAGCGGGACGCGCCGCGTTGACACCGCCGGCGGCGGGCGGTCTACTGCCGGTCATGACGCAATCATCGGAGGCCGTGGCCGCCGCCGGGACCTCGTTCCCGGTCACCACCGCGTTCACACTGCCGGGCGTGACCATCGAACGGGACCTGGGCGTGGCCTTCGGCCTGGTCGTGCGGAGCATGGGCGCGGTCAAGTCGATCACCGCCGGGTTCAAGGCGCTGCGCCAGGGCGAGGTGCCGCAGTACACCCAGCTGCTGGAGGACAGCCGCCGTCACGCCGTGGACCGCCTGATCGAGAATGCCCGGCTGCTCGGGGCCACCGGCGTGGTGGCCATGCGGTTCGACTCGTCCGAGATCGGCCAGCAGCTCACGGAGATCGTGGCCTACGGCACCGCCGTGGTCACCCGCCCGTCGGCCTGACCGTGCCGGGGGACCGCTCGCTGCTGGGTGATGCCGACCGGGACCGGCTGATCGCGGTACTGCGCGAGCACTACGCGGCCGGCCGGATGGACACCGGGGAACTGAGCCGCCGGGTTGGGATCGTGCTGACCGCAGACTACGCCGACGAGGCGGCCGCTGGCCTGGACGGGCTGCCCCCGCTGGCCGCTCCTGGTTCTGCGCCCGCCCGATCGTCGGCCCGATCGCGGGCGCGGAAGCGGCACGCCCAGGTCATCGAGCCCGAGGCGGGCTGGGTCCCCACCGCCGAGCGTTTCCGCGACCCTTCCAGCGGCACGATCATGCGCGTGTGGACCGACCCGGCCGACAGCAGCCGGCACTACGTGCCCGACGACAGCCCGTCCTGAGCACCCCCCGTCCTGAGCACCCCCGACCCGGGGAAGAATGGACCCATGGCCGCGCATGTGATCTCCGAGACCGGGATCCGCGACGAGGATCGGTTCCTGCGCTACCGGGACCTGACCGGGGCCCCGGTCATGCGGTACCTGCGGTGAACTCCGACGACACCACACCCTCCAGCGCCACC
>DASWVA010000229.1:0-12230 GCA_036401415.1 Streptosporangiaceae bacterium | reverse complement strand
GCCGCCCGTGCCAGAACCGGTAACCGCGTCATGCCCGGCTGAGGACAGAGCCGCAGACACCGCCAGCGCGGGCCAGCGCGACGCGGCCGACGCGGCCGAGGCGGTGGTGACCTTGTACGAGAACGGCCCGCTGATCCTGCGGGGGCGGTTCGTCATCACCGCGCAAGACGGCCAGCTGATCCCGGCCGGGCGACGGACTGTCGCGCTCTGCCGCTGCGGCCGGTCAGGCCTCAAGCCTTTCTGCGACGGTTCGCACGCGCTGACCGGGTTCCGGGCCTCTGGCCACGCTGAGGGCGTGCGCGCGGCGGCGCAGCCGGTGGGCGGAAGTGGCGGCGCGGGGCAGCCGCCGGCCCGCGTAGCTGACGCCGCCGTGAAGCCTGCACCACACGGCAAGCCAGCTGCACACTGACCGCTCGGCCAGCCAGGCCGGCGCCAGCAAGGGCAGGTAGCGGGGAAAGACGGCCGCTCCCCCGTTGCGGCGCCGGCCGGTTTCGGCCAGGCCGGCCGTCAGGCCCGCGGCCACGGCCAGGGCCCGGTAGCGGTGGGTCAGCGCGGCAAATACGGCTCCGGGCAGCAGCATCAGCTCAACGGCCAGCCGCGGGGGCTGGGCAAAGCTGTCGTAAGCCTCCCGGACCCGCTGCCCGGCGAAGTGCCGGAGGTCTGGCGGGAGCCGGCGGACCAGGATGTGCGGGGCGCGAGCCAGCCGCGCACCGCTGGCCTGCAGCGTGCGCATCAGCTCCAGGTTCTCGAACAGCACGTCGCCGTCGTAGCAGGCCGCAGCCAGAAAGGCGGAGCGGCAGACCGGCAGCGTGCCCGGGTAGTCCGTGCCGAACGCGCGGTTGATGAGGATCCTGGCGCTGTCCCACGCCGCGTGCCAGGGCAGCGGGCCGAAGTAGTTCTGGGGCACCACGATGTCCGCGTCGTCCAGCAGGGCGAGTACCTCGGCGAGCGACCGGTCGTCATAGCGGACGTCATCATCGGCGACGACGACCCGCTCGGCGGCGGCCGCCCGCACACCGGTGATGACCCCGTTGACCTTGCCGTTGAGGTACGTCAGGGCCGGGTCAGGGCGGATATGGCGGGCGAACGCGGCCCACTGGCGGTGGTGACGGGTGAAGACCGGGGCGGGTGAGCCGTCAACGACCAGCACGTCACACGTGGTACTGATCTGCCGCAGGTAGCCGGTCAGCTCCGCCAGCCGGCTCCCGTCGGTCTGCCACCGCAGGGGCACCAGGTAACACGCGCGCTCGGCTTCGGCGTTCACGCCAGCTGCGCTCATCGGGCCAGTTCTGGACCGGCCGCCTGCCGCAGGGACGGCAGCCCGGCTCGCCAGCACGACAGCAGGTGGGTGGCGAGCGCGTTGTCGAGGGCCAGGCAGCAGGAGGCGCCGAACAAGATGTCGGCGGCCGCGCCGGGCCGCTGCGCGGCGTAGCCACCGCACAGGTCGTGCGCGGCGATCTGCTCGTGCACGGCGTCGGCTTCGACGTGCTCATCGAAGTACCGGCGGCCCTGCTCACTGGCGCCGAGCCGCCGGGCGCCCGCTGAATACCGGCGGTTCGGCCCGGTGGACGTCATCTCCAGCGCCGCCAGGTGCCCGAGCAGGGCACCCACCCAGCGGCGGTTCAGCGCGAACAGCGACATCAGGTTGCTGACCGCCAGGGTGAGCGCCGGGACGGCCGGGACGTAATAGCCGTACCGGTCGTCCAGGCCGAGCCAGCCCATCGTGGCCCGGAACAGCTCGGCGTGCATCCGCTCCGGCCTGCCGGCGCCGTACTCATCGGCCTGGATCTCCACCAGGGCGGCTTTCACCGGGCCGCTCAGCCGCGGGATCGCGAAACTGTGCGGGTCGGCCTCCTTGAGCTGGTACACCGACCGGTGAACCAGGTATTCGGCGAACTCGCCGCGGTCAGCCGTCCGCGCCAGGTAGCCGGCCAGGTCCGGGCCGCCGGCATGGCTGGTCAGTTCGCCCAGCGCGGCCGGCACCCGCGCGGCGGGAACGGCGGCCATCTCCCCGGCCAGAACGCGCAGCCTGGCCAGCCACGGCCGTTCAATTGACCGCCGGAAGCCGACAATGGCCGGGTGCCACTCCCATTCTTCGTCGGCATCGTCGAAACCCTGGTAGTGGAGCTCATAGCAGCACCACAGGGCGAGCTGCAGATCGTCGTCGGACTCGGCCGGGCCGATCGGGGATACCTCCGGCAGCGGCGGTGGCTCATCATCAGCGGCCGTCCCAGCCGGGTCTGCGCGTAGCGTTGCGGTCAGCCAGGCACTCAGCGGCCCCCGTGCGGTCGGTATCTCCATGGGCGGTTGCTACCCGGGCGGATCACCGTCACACCCGTACTGACCCGGCCAGGACGGCGCCGTCACCCTGCCGCTTTCTCCCATACCGAGACGTGGGCCGTGCTTGTGTCGGAGAACGGCGCGCGCTCCCAGTTTTCCCACCGGTGTACCAGCCTCAGGCCGGCCAGCCGGGCCATGAGGTCCAGCTCGCTGGGCCATGCGTAACGGTGGTTGGCCGGGATAAGCCGGACTTTGCCGTCCGACAAGTGGACCTTGGTGGTCTCCATGAGCTGCTGTGCAGGATAGAGCCGGGCTACTTCCAGTTCGATGTGGCTGCCGCGGATCTGCACCGGCCGCACCGCCGTCCCGTTGCGGAAGGCCCCGACGTCCGGCACCCAGGCCTCGAGTACGAAGCAGCCGCCGGGCCGCAGGTGACCCGCGGCATTACTGAAGCACGCGACCTGGGCTTCCTGCGAAGGGAGCGCGTAAATCGTGTTGTAGGCCAGCACCGCCAGGCAGAAGTCGTCGCCGGCCACGACCTCGGAGAAGTTACCGACCACCACGGGTATCTGGTCCCCGCCCGGCTTGCTCCGCAACAGGGCAGCCATCTCTGCTGATCCCTCGATGCCGTGCACCACCAGGCCGCGTTCGGCCAGCGGCAGGGCCAGGCGGCCGGTCCCGATGCCGAACTCCACCACCGGGCCACCGTCCGCCAGGGCCGCCAGCGTCTCTACCGCCGCGGAGGGGTCGAGCCCGTTATGCAGCTCGTCGTAGCCATCGGCCGCGAACCGGCCGTACTCGGCCGCGTCAAAAGACGAAGGTGAATTCATCCGCAGCCGTTACCCGGCTGGCTGGCGGTCACACGGTGCCTGCGCTTTTCCGTTACCGCGGCCGGGTCGCCGGGTTGGCTGCCCGCCGGTGCCGCGTCTCAGTCGGTGCCGGATTCCATGGCCGCACGGTCCAGCAGTTCGTCGTCACCGAGGCCGGCACCGCCGGAGGCGATGGCCTCGGCGCCACCTTGGGCCATGACGCCGATCAGCCCGGTCGACGCGGCCTGGGCGGCGCCGATGGCGCTGGCCCCCGGGAGGGCCGGGCGGCCACCGCCGACCATGCCCAGCCCGGCGTACTGCTCCAGCCGGGACCGGGAGTCGGCGATGTCCAGGTTGCGCATGGTCAGCTGGCCGATACGGTCGGACGGGCCGAAGGCCGCGTCCTCGACCCGCTCCATGGACAGCTTGTCCGGGTGGTAACTGAACACCGGCCCCGTGGTGTCCAGGACCGAGTAGTCCTCGCCGCGCCGCAGCCGCAGCGTCACCTCGCCGGTCACCGCGGTGCCCACCCAGCGCTGCAGCGACTCGCGCAGCATCAGCGCCTGCGGGTCCAGCCACCGGCCTTCGTACAGGAGCCGGCCCAGCCGCCGGCCTTCGTTGTGGTAGCTGGCCAGCGTGTCCTCATTGTGGATGGCGTTGACCAGCCGCTCGTAGGCCGCATGCAGCAGGGCCATGCCGGGGGCCTCGTAGATGCCGCGGCTCTTGGCCTCGATGATCCGGTTTTCGATCTGGTCGGACATGCCCAGGCCGTGCCGGCCGCCGATGGCGTTGGCCTCGATGACGAGATCGACGGCGGAGGCGAACTCCTTGCCGTTGATGGTGACCGGGCGGCCCTGCTCGAAGGCGATGGTGACGTCTTCGGCGGCGATCTCCACGGCGGGGTCCCAGAACTTGGCGCCCATGATCGGCTCGACGAGCTCGATGCCGTTGTCCAGGTGCTCCAGCGCCTTGGCCTCGTGGGTCGCGCCCCAGATGTTGGCGTCGGTGGAGTACGCCTTCTCGGTGCTGTCGCGGTAGGGCAGGTTGCGGGCGGCCAGCCACTCTGACATCTCCCTGCGGCCGCCCAGCTCGCTGTAGAACTCCGCGTCCAGCCACGGCTTGTAGATCCGCAGGCCCGGGTTGGCCAGCAGTCCGTACCGGTAGAACCGCTCGATGTCGTTGCCCTTGAACGTCGAGCCGTCGCCCCAGATGCGCACGTCGTCCTCGAGCATGGCCCGGACCAGCAGGGTGCCGGTCACCGCCCGGCCCAGGGGCGTGGTGTTGAAGTAGGCACGGCCACCGGACCGGATGTGGAACGCCCCGCAGGCCAGGGCGGCCAGCCCTTCCTCGACGAGAGCCTCGCGGCAGTCGACCAGCCGGGCGATCTGCGCGCCATAGGCGCCGGCCCGCCCGGGCACCGAGCCGATATCGGGTTCGTCGTACTGGCCGATGTCGGCGGTGTAGGTGCACGGCACGGCACCCTTCTCGCGCATCCACGCGACCGCGACCGAGGTGTCGAGACCGCCGGAGAAGGCGATACCGACTCTTTCACCGACTGGCAGGGAGCTGAGGACCTTGGACACGAGTGAAATTATATGCATAAGACTGCATGACCATGCACTGGATTGGCGGTGGCGGTGGCGGTGAGCGGGTTGAAAAGGGGTGGCTGCGGGGCCGCCGGGTTGCGGAACAAATTGTGCAGCCACAACAGTTGATGATGCTGGCCCGCCGGGCCGCCCCCGACGACCGGAGACCTCGCCTACATGTGTTCCGCCTGCGGCATTCCCACGCACGTCCTCGAACTCGACGACGTCGTCCCCGCCGACCAGATGAGCGCGCTGACCGCGGGGGCGCCGCCGCCGGCGAAGTTCGCGGCGCTGCGGAACCGGGACTGTCGGCCGTACCTGTTCGGGGCCGGGCTGGCCATGATGGCTGACAACATCGAGCACGTCATCACCTACTGGGTGCTGTGGCAGCGGTTCCACTCCCCCGCGCTGACCGGTTTCGAGGTCATCAGCCACTGGGTGCCGTTCCTGCTGTTCTCGGTGTACTTCGGCTCGCTGGCCGACCGGCACGACTGCCGCCGCCTGATCCAGGGCGCGCAGGTGCTGTTCATGGTGGTGTCGGCCCTGTGGGGCGTGCTCTTCCTGACCCACTCGCTGCAGGTCTGGGAGGCCTGCGTGCTGCTGATCCTGCACGGCTGCGCCGGGTCGCTGTGGGGGCCCGGTGAGCAGCTGATGCTGCACGACTTCGTGGGCCGCGAGGAACTGCCCAGCGCGGTCCGGCTGAACTCCACGTTCCGCAGCCTGGGCATCCTGCTCGGGCCGGTGGTGGGGTCGGCGCTGCTGCTGGGCCTGGGCCCGGTGACCGGGATTTTCGTCAACATAGCGTTCTACCTGCCGCTGACGCTGTTCTTGTTCCGGACCAGGTTCACCGGGCACACCCGCGACCGCGGAGTACCGCGGGCCCGGGTCGGGCTGGTGGAATCGCTGCGGGTGCTGCGCGACGTGCGGTCCAACCGCGTGATCGTCAGCATGATCATCCTGGGCGGCCTGGGGTCGTTCTTCATCGGTGCCTCGCTGCAGACCTCGATGCCGATCTTCGCCCACGACCTGGGGGCGGGCCGCGCGGGCACCGCCTACGGGGTGCTGCTGTTCGCCAACGGGCTGGGCGGGGTGATCGGCGGGGTGCTGCTGGAGGTCACCGGCCGGATCCGGCCGACCGTGACCACCGCCGTGGTGAGCACGGCCATCTACGGCGTGACCACTTTGTTCTTCGCGTTCACCGGAAGCTATGCGATCGCGCTGATCATGCTGGTGATCAGCGGGGTGGCCAACCTGGCCTCGATGTCGATCGGGCAGACTGTGGTCCAGCTGCTGGCCCCGGCCCAGGACCGCGGCCGGGTGGTCGGCCTGTACGGGGTGTCGGCCAACGGGCTGCGGGCCGGCAGCGGATTCACCGTCGGCCTGCTCGGCGCGGCGATCGGGATCCACTGGTCGCTGGGGCTGAGTTCGGCCGCGCTGTGCGCGGGCACGGTGGCGGCCGGGGTGTACGCGCTGGGCGGGCGGAAGCCGCCGCCTCCGCCGGACTCCGGGGTCCTGGCCCCCAGGCTGGCCCCGGAGCTGGCTCCGGGCTGGCAGAGTGAAGGCATGAGCGCACCGGAACGACCGTGACAGACGTGCTGCAGCGGTTCGCGCTGCCGGGCCGCAGGGCCGTGGTGACCGGGGCCAGCCGGGGCCTGGGCCGGGCGTTCGCCACCGCGCTGGCCCAGGCGGGCGCGGACGTGGCCGTGGTGGCCCGCACCAGGCCTGACATCGAGGCCGCCGCCGCCGGCATCGCCGCGGCCACCGGCCGCAAGGTCGTCCCGGTGGTGGCGGATGTGACCCGGCGCGATGATGTGGAACGGATGGTGGCCGAGGCCGGCGCCGAGCTGGGCGGGGTCGACATCCTGGTCAACAACGCCGGGGTGTGCTTCCACCGCCCGGCGCTCGAGGTGCCTGACGACGAGTGGCGCCAGGTGTTCGACGTCAACGTGTACGGCCTGTGGGTGGCCAGCACCGAGGCGGCCCGGCGGATGGCCGCCGCGGGCGGCGGGGCCATCGTCAACGTGGGGTCGATCTCTTCGATCATCGTCAACCGGCCGCAGTGGCAGCCGGCCTACAACGCGTCCAAGGCCGCGGTGCACCAGCTGACCAGGTCGCTGGCCGCGGAGTGGGCGCCGTACGGCATCCGGGTCAACGCGCTGGCCCCCGGGTACGTGAAAACCGAGATGGCCCCGGTCGACCGGCCCGAATTCCGCCGGCACTGGATCGACGACGTCCCGCTCCAGCGGTATGCCTCGCCGGAGGAGATCGCGCCCAGCGTGGTCTACCTGGCCAGCGAGGCCAGCTCGTTCATGACCGGCTCGGTCCTGGTCATCGACGGCGGCTACACCGTCTACTGAAGGTCAGGAGAGCGGGTGACCGTGCCTGAGCTGCAGCGCCTGCGGGACGGCCATGCCCCGGCGGTGCTGGCCTTTGAGCTGGCCAACCGGGCCTGGTTCGCGGCCTCGATCTCCGACCGCGGGGATGAGTTCTTCGCCCAGTTCACCGATCGGTACCGCGCCCTGCTGGCCGACCAGGAATCCGGCCGCGCCGCCTGCCACGTGCTGGTGACCGGCGACGGCTCGGTCCTGGGCCGGTTCAACCTGATCTTCAGGGGCGACGGCCTGGCCGAACTCGGTTACCGGGTCGCGGAGCAGGCCGCCGGGCGGGGCGTGGCGACCGCGGCCGTCCGGGAACTGTGCCAGCGGGCGGCGGTGGACTACGGGCTGCGCACCCTGCGGGCGGCCACCGCCGACACCAACGCCGCGTCCCGGAAGGTGCTGGCCCGAACCGGGTTCGCCGCCATCGGGCCCGCCGACCCGGCCGAGATCGGCGGTAAGACGGGCACCTGGTACCAGCGCGACCTGGCCGCCGACCAGGGTGGCTGACTCGCTCGCACGCGCAGCCTGCTGACCGCCAGCGCCTGATCATCGCGACGTCCGGCGCGGTAATTGATTTTCGCTGTTCGGCCCGGCTCGCTACGCTTCGGCGAGGATGCTGGGCAGGTGAACTTCGTGCTCCAGCGTGGCTGGGGTGCGCCAACGGGGCGAGAGGTTCGAGGCGGTGGGCGGCAGCACGGGGGCTGACGTCGCGGAAAGAACTGCGACCGAAGCCGCGGACCAGGCCAGGCGGGGCGAACGGGGATCACCGCGCTGGCGCGGCGGCGCGCGCCTGTCCCTGGCCGCGGTCCTGGCCGCGGTGGTCGCGGTCTACCACCGGGATCTGGTCCGGTCGTTCAGCGTGCTGGATCATCTGAACTTCCGCTGGTTCGCGCTGGCGGTGCTGGCCGAGAGCGTCTCGGTGCTGTCGTTCGCGTTCAGCCGGCGCCGCCTGCTGGCCGTGGGCGCTGAGCCGCCGCCGCGGCGGCGGGCCATGGTGGCCATCACCGTCTCGGGCAGCGCGATGGCGATGTCGCTGCCGTTCGCGGGCACCGGGCTGGCCGCCTTGTATGAGTACCGGCAGTTCCGCCGCCGCGGCGTGGACGCGGCCACCACCGGCTGGACGCTGGCGGTGTCCGGGATCTTCTCCACCTCCTCGCTGGCCCTGCTGCTGGTGGCCGGGGCGGTGCTGGGCGGGCAGGGGGCCGGGGCCGCGGCCGGGTTCGCCGGCGCCGCGCTGTACCTGATGCCAGGGGTGGCGGTGCTGCTGGCCATCCGCTACGACCGGGTCCGGGCGACGCTCAGCAGTTTGCTGCTGCGGGTGGCCCGGGGCATTTCGTGGCGGCCGCGGCGCCGGTCGCACTGGAACCGGCTGGACGGGCTCCCGGCCCAGCTGGAGGAGTTCCTGGACCGGATCGCCAGCCTGCGGCCGCCGCCGCGCGGGTACCTGGCCGTGTACGCCCTGGCCACGCTGAACTGGGCCGCCGACTGCGCGGCGCTGGCCCTGGCCGTCCACGCCACCGGGCTGCCGGTGCCCTGGCACGCGCTGCTGCTGGCCTGGGGCGCGGGCGCGGCGGTGGGCAGCACCGGCCTGACCCCGGGCGGCTTCGGCCTGGTCGAGCTGACCGTGGCGGCGGCCCTGACCGCGGGCGGCCTGCCCGCCGCGGGCGCACTGGCGTCCGTGCTGGCCTACCGGCTGGTGAACTTCTGGCTGGTCCTCGGCGTCGGCTGGCTCCTGATGCTCCGGCCCGCCGCCAACGGCGGCCCGGCCGGCGAACCGGGCCACTGAACCATGCTGAGCCTCAGCGAACTCGAGCATGATCCGCACGCCGGGCTGGCCCGGCTGCGCCGGGAGTCGCCGGTGGCGTGGGTGCCGGTACTCGGCGGGTGGCTGGTCACCGGCTACGCCGAGGCGGTTGCGGTGATGCGTGACAGCCGCACGTTCACCGTGGACGACCCGCGGTTCTCCACCGCCCGGGTGGTGGGGCCGAGCATGCTGTCGCTGGACGGGCGGGCGCACAGCCGGCACCGGACGCCGTTCTTCGGAGCCTTCCACCGGGGGGATGCGGCGCAACGGCTGCCGGCGTTCGCCGAGGCGCAGGCGTCGCGCCTGGTCGAGGCGGTCCGGCCGGACGGCTCGGCTGATATCCGGCGGCAGGTGTCCGGGCCGCTGGCCGTGGCCGTGGTGGCCGAAGCCCTCGGCCTCGGTGACGTCCCGCCCGCCGTGATCCTCGCGCTGTACGGCCGGATCGCCGGCGGTGTCACCAGCTTGTCGGCCGGTCAGGGCGAGCCCGCGCCGGGCGGGGTCACCGAGGACGGACCAGGTGGGGCCCCCGGGCCCGATCCCGGCTCGGTGGCGGCGTTCAGCGAGCTGGCGGCCCTGCTGCGGGCGGTCATCGGGGCGCCGGGCGCCGCGGGCGCCAGCGTGCTGGGCGCGGCCGCGGCGGGCGGTGAGCTCAGCACGGACGAGATCGTGTCCGACGCCGCGGTGGTGATGTTCGGCGGCATCGACACCACGGACGGCATGATCGCCAACGCCGTGCTGCACCTGCTGGGGCACCCGGATCAGCTCGGGCTGGTCCGGGCCGACCCGGGGCTGCTGGCCGCCTCGGTCGAGGAGTCGCTGCGGCTCGAGCCGGCCGCCGCCATCGTCGACCGGTACGCCACCGGCGATGCCGTACTGGCCGGGTCGAAGATCCGGGCCGGCGACCGGGTCACGGTCTCGCTGTCCGGCGCCAACCGCGACCCGGCCGTGTTCAGCGACCCGGACCGCTTCGACCTGCGGCGTCCCGAGGCCGGCCGGCACCTGGCGTTCGCCCACGGGCCGCACTTCTGCATCGGCGCGCCGCCCGCCCGGGCGGAGACCTGGTCGGCGCTGCGGGCCCTGCTCACGCTGCCCGGCCTGCGGCTGGATCCCGCGCGGCCCGTGGAGCCGGAGGGCCTGGTGTTCCGGAAGCCACCCGCCCTGCCGGTGCTCTGGGGCTGACGCGGGCTACCAGTCCGACACCGAGCCGTCGTCGCGGCGCAGCACGCGCAGCCCGGGCGGACGGAACGGGTAGGCCCGGGCGGCGTCCTCGTCCAGTTCGACCCCCAGCCCCGGCGACCCGCCGCTGTACAGGTTGCCGCCTTCCAGCCGCATGTCGGTGCGGACCACGCCGGCCAGCACGGCCGGCCGCCAGGTCAGTTCCTGCACCGCGAACAGCGGAGTCGACAGGTCAAAGTGCAGGCAGGCGGCCGTCGACACCGGTCCCAGCGGGTTGTGCGGGGCCTGCTCGATGTAGTGGGTCTCGCACCAGCCCGCGATCTTCCTGGCCTCGGTGAACCCCCCGCCGATGCACAGGTCCACCCGGCAGTAGTCCATCAGGTCGCCCTCGATCAGCTCCCGCCAGTCCCACTTGCTCGGGATCTGCTCACCGGTGGCGATGGGGACGGATATGTGCTGGCGCAGGTACGCGAGCTGGGCCGGGTTTTCGGCCCGCACCGGGTCCTCGATGAAGAACGGGCGCATCGGGGCCAGCGCCGCCGCCAGCTGGATGGCGTAGGCGGGCGTGGTGCGCTGGTGGAAATCCACGCAGATCTCCACCTCGGGACCGAGCGCGTCGCGCAGGGCGGCGAAGGCGTCCACCGTCCAGCGCAGGGACGGCTGCTGCTCATAGACCCCGTCGTGGGAGGGGTAGGTGCCATCACCCGCGGTGTAGCGGACGAACCGCCACCCTGCCGCCACCTGGTCGCGGGCGGTGGCGACCATCGCGTCGATGGTGGCCTGCTCATCGAGGTGGTGACCGTCCGGCGGCTGCACGTGGCAGTAGCAGCGGGCGTAGTCGCGGGTCCTGCCGCCCAGCAGGTCGTAGACGGGGACGCCGAGGACCTTGCCGCGCAGGTCCCACAGGGCGATGTCGATGGCGGCCACCGCGGCACTGTGCACGTGCCCGCCGCGGAAGAACTGGCCCCGCCACAGGGTCTGCCAGATGTGCTCGATGCGGGACGGGTCCATCCCCCGCAGGATCGGCGCCCAGGCGTCGATCAGGCCCGCCAGGGCCAGTTCCTTGCCGTTGATGCCGGCTTCCCCGAGCCCGGTCAGGCCCTCGTCGGTGTAGATCTTGACGAAGGTGTAGTTCCGGTCCGGGCGCTCGCGGTCGTGGACCAGGAACGTCCTGACGTCGGTGATCCGCAGCTGGCTCTTCACCCTGGTCATTGTCAGCCCCGGCCCGGAGCCGGTGAGCACCGGGCCGGCCGGGACATGGTGTCAGATTCCGGCAGGTAACCGGCCCGGCCCGGCCGGGTCCAGTTCCAGTTGCGCGCGCAGATCGTCCAGCTGCGCACGGGCGGCGGTGAGCTCCCCGGCCAGGAACCCGGCCTCGCCGTCCGGGGCCAGCGCCTCCAGCTGGGTCAGCTCGGCCAGTACCGCCAGCATGGACTCGGCCGAGGCATCCAGCCAGGCCGCCGACCGCAGGCACCGGGCCCGGCGGACCACGTCGCCGACTTCCGCGTACACCTCCGCCGCCCGGCGGAACTGCCCGGCCGCTTCCCACGGCCGGCCCGCGGCCTGCAGCGACTGCCCGTACTGGTCGAAGGTCGCCGCGATGACGGCCGGTTCGTAGGCGACCTGGACGCGGGGCATCACCTCAGCGAACAGGCTCGCCGCCTCCGCGTGCCGGCCGAGCCGGCCGTAGGCCCGGGCGGCCTGGAAGCTCTGGTGCACGCTGTCGGTTTCGGACAGGCCGTCCCACTGCGCGGCGGCGGTCAGCGCCACGTCGATGAGATCAGTCTCCCGGCCGGGCTGAGCACCGAGGGCCTCGGCGAGCAGCGACCGCAGGCTGGCGGCCTGGCCGGCCGGCAGCAGCGCGCCGCCGTGGCCGAGGGCTTCACGGGCCAGGTCTTCGGCGGCGCCGGCTTGGCCGGTGGCCAGGGCGACCCGGGCCAGCTGCCCTTCGGCGCGGGCGGCGTGCCACGGTTCGCCGGCGCCGACGTAGAGCCGCCGGGCCTCCTGCAGATGCGCCTGGGCCTGCGCCGGGTCCCCCCGCCACGCCGCCAGCTGGGCCAGCAGGTCATGGTAGTTGGCCGCGTACCGCGGTTCACCGAGCCGGCCGGCCTCGGCCAGCTCGGCTTCGGCCAATTCCGCTGGCCCGGCGAGCGCGGCGGGATCCGGCGCCGGGCCGGTTCCCGGCCGCAGCCCGGCC
>DASWVA010000228.1:0-11446 GCA_036401415.1 Streptosporangiaceae bacterium | reverse complement strand
CTCGGCAACGGCCGGTTCGCCCGGTCGCTGTTCGAGCGGGCCTGTGCCCACCGCGACGTCCGGGTGGTGGATCTGGGCGAGGACGCCACCGCCGAGGATCTGACCACGGTCACCGCGGCCGACCTGCGGGCCGCCTACCGTGAGCTGGCCGGCGACCGCGCGGCCAGCTTCTTCGCCGTCCCCCAGCCCGACTGAACGGGCCGGCCTGAAGGGGCGCCCTGAACGGGCCGGCCTGAACGGGGCGGACGGTCAGCCGATCGGCCCGGGCACCAGCCGGAACCGTACCGGGTCCCCGGGCCGCAGCTGCGCCGCCCGCCCGACGTCGGCCGTGACCACCACGGCGATGACCGGGTAGCCGCCGGTGACCGGGTGGTCGGCCAGGAACAGGATCGGCTGTCCGCTCGGCGGCACTTGCAGCGCGCCCAGTGGCATGCCCTCGCTGGCCAGCTCGCCGTCCCGGGCCCGGGGCAGGTCCGGGCCGGACAGCCGCAGCCCGGACCGGTTGCTGTCGCTGGTCACCCGGTAGACGGCGGTCCGCAGCCGGTACCGGGCTTCCGGCGCGAACCAGTCGTCCCGCGGGCCCGCCACCACCCGCAGCTCGGCGGGTCCCGGCACGGCCGCGGCCTGCGGGGCCAGGTCCGCCACGATCAGTGCGCAGGCGCCGGTGCCGCCGACCGGCAGCCGGTCCCCGGCCTGCAGCGGCGCGGGACCGAGCTCGGACAGCGTGTCACGCGACCGGCTGCCGAGCACCGGCGGGACGGTCACGCCGCCGCGCACGGCCAGGTAGCTGCGCACCCCGGTGGCGGGCGTGCCCACGGTCAGCGTGGCCCCGGCCGTTACCGCGAACGGCACCCCCAGCCCGCTGCCGTCGGCCAGGCCCAGCCCCAGGCCCGGCCCCAGGCCCGGCCCCGGCCCGCGATCCAGCCGCACCGGGGCGGGCGCGCCGGTCAGCGCGATCCAGAACGGGGCGTTCCACGCCGGGCCGCCGAACCGCAGCACCGCCCCGCCCAGGGTCAGTTCGACGCCCGCGGCGTTTTCCGGGTTGCCGGCCAGCCGGTTGGCCAGCCGCAGGCTGTCCGGGTCGGCCGCGCCGGACCGGGGTACGCCCAGGTGGCCGTACCCGGGCCGCCCGAGGTCCGCCACGAGCGCGAGCGGCCCGGGCCGCACGACCTCGATCACCGGTCCGGCCGCCGGCTCTGGCCCGGGCCGGGCCGTGGTGCAGGCCGTGGTGCGGGCCGTGGTGCGGGCCGTGGTGCGGGCTGCGAGGCGGGCCGGAGACAGGCCCGGCTCATCCCCGGTCTCGTCCACCGGGCGGAACCGGACCCGCCGGCCGGGCGCCAGGACCGCGGGCGGTTCCCGGTGCTCGTCCCACAGCCGGGCCGTGGTGCGGCCCAGCAGCCGCCAGCCGCCGGCCGACGCGGACGGGTACACGGCGGCCAGCGGGCCCGCGATGGCCACCGACCCGGCCGGCACCGACGTGCGGGGTGACGCCCGGCGCGGCACCTGCAACGCCGGGTCCAAGCCGGTCAGGTAGCCGAAGCCCGGGGAAAACCCCAGCCAGCCGACCAGGTACTCGGCGGCCGCGTGCCGCCCGATGACCTCCTCCGGGCTCAGTGCGGTCTCTTCCGCCACCTCGGCCAGGTCCGGCCCGTCGTACCGCACGGGAATCTCCACCGCTTCCGCTTCAGCCGCCTCATCCTCAGCGCCGTCGGCAGACTCGGCACCATCAGCCACGTCTGCCACTGCAGAAGCCAGCGTCCGCAACCGGCCCGCCAGTTCCGGCAGGCCCGGATGACCCGGTACGGTCACCACCAGGACGGTCTCCGCCCCCGGGATGATGTCCGCAATACCGGGAAAACCTTCCGCCACGATGGCGGCCCGCAACCGGGCCGGGCCCCGTGGTGCTGTTCCCGCCTGAACCAGCAGCGCCGCGTCGCCTGCCGCCCGCACCCTCACGTGAACGAGGTCACCCGCACGCCGGCCTCCTGCAGGCCGCGGCGGACCGACCGGGCCAGCCCGACCGCCCCGGGAGTGTCGCCGTGCAGGCAGATCGACTCGGGCCGGACTTCTATCTCCTGGCCGCCGGCGGCCATCACCCGGCCCCGGGTGGCCAGGGCGACCGCGCGCGCGCTGACCTCACCGGGATCGCTGAGCACGGCCCCCGGCTGCCGGCGGGACACCAGCGTTCCCTCGGCGGTGTAGGCGCGGTCGGCGAACGCCTCGGCCGCGGCCCGCAACCCGGTGTCGGCCGCGACCCGCGCGGCCACGCTGCCCGGCAGCGTGAGCAGGGGCAGGCTCTGGTCATAGCTGGCCACCGCGGCCGCCACCGCACGGGCCTGCACCGGGTCCCGGACGATCCGGTTGTACAGCGCACCGTGCGGCTTGACGTAGCGCACCCGGCCGCCCTCGGCCCGGGCGATCCCGTCCAGCGCGGCGATCTGGTAGAGCACCTCGGCGGCCAGCTCGTCCGGTGGCACGTCCATTTCCCGCCGCCCGAACCCGGCCAGATCGCGGTAGGAGACCTGGGCGCCGATGGCCACCCCCCGCGCGACGGCGGCCGCGCAGCACCGGCGCAGGATCAGCGGATCGCCCGCGTGAAACCCGCACGCGATGTTGGCGCTGGTCACGATGGCCAGCAGGGCATCGTCGTCACCAAGCCGCCAGGCCCCGAACCCTTCCCCCAGGTCGGCGTTGAGGTCGACCACTGGCGGCTGGTGGGTCACTCGTCGGGCTCCGGGCCCAGCTCGCGCAGGGCGGCGTCGAGCGCGGCCCGGTCATTCCCGGCCGCCTCGACCGCGTCCATCAGCACATGCAGCACCACATGCCGGTCCTGGTCCGCGTCCAGGAGCCGCTGGGCCGCCTCCCACAAGCTTCCCGGTTCCCCCCGCCACAGCCGGTCGGCCAGGTCCAGGTGCTGGTCCAGATGCCGCCGGTCGGCCGGCCCGGTCCTCATCTCCTCCGCCTCCGCCTCGTGCGCGGCGGTCAGCAGCTCCCGCCGGCCGTCCGTATCGGCCGGGTCCAGGGTCGACAGGTCCACGCCGCCGACCTGGCCGTGCAGCAGCGGGAAGGCGAACGCCCGCCGCGGCAGCGCCTCAAGGTCACCGTCCGGCAGCAGCCGCGCCACCAGCGCCGAATCCAGGCCGAATTCCGCCGGATCACGGTAGGCCCGGCTGAACGGGCCCATGGCGTTGAACACCGCGTCGAGGGCGGCCGCGGCTTCCCTTTCGCCCTGGCCGCTACGGCGGCCGGCCCAGCGCACCCAGGCCAGTACGACGTGCGGCATGGCTTCCTGCTCGGCGGGGGAGAGCATGACCTTGCGCGGCAGCCAGCTGAGCAGGAACGCCTCCACCTTGGCCGGGCTCATCCGCAACGGACGGCCAAAATCCTGGTCGCAGCCGTAATCGATGATCCGGTCAGCGCAGTGACTGGCCGAGCTCCGGTCGGACAGGTCCTCGGCTTCGTCCGAGGCGAGAAACTCGGCCGCCAGCATGGCCCGCCGGTCCCTGCGCCACGGCCGCCGCTTGCCCGTGCTGCCGCCCGGCCCGACCGGGCCGGCCGGGCCACGGGACGGCGGCAGCGTGCGGATCCGGGCCCGCATGAACGCGTGGTAGGACGCGAACGACTCGCTGACCGGCGGGTTGTCCGCGGTGTCGGTCTGGGCCAGTGCCGCTTCCAGCATCCGCCGCGCCACCGGCGGATCCACCGGCCTGAAGCCGCTCCCATCCTCGCTGGCGGGCTTGCGGCACAGCTCCAGCAGCTTGGTGACCTGGGAGGTGACCCAGCCGTCGCGGATCATCCCGGCGGCGTTGTAGTCCACCACCAGGACCAGCGCGTGCGGTTCGGTGCCGTCGTAGCTGTAGAAGCAGACCACTTCGTCGGTGTCGCCGAAGACGTCGCTGTTCACGTAGCAGTCCGAGCCGGTCACCGCGCCCAGGTGCTGGGCCCAGTTGGGGCTGCGCACGCCGCGCTCCATCAGCTCCAGCGCCGCGTCCTCGGCCTTGGCCGCCTGCCGGGGCGTGCCCAGGCAGGCGATGCCGGACAGCAGGGCCAGCGCGGCCGGGCTGCTCCGGCGGGCGGCGTAGTCAACCAGGCCCTCGCCCACCAGCCGCTCCACATCCGCCCCGCGCGCGCTGTCGCGGCGCTGCCCCCACCACGTGCCGAGCAGCTCGCTGACCATCAGCTCCGCATCCAGCGGGCTGCGCACGGCCAGCAGCTCACGTGCGGCACGGAGAAGTTCGTCAAAAAGAGTGTTCGGGGGCGGGGCGGCCACCGTGGCACGTTCGGGGCCGCTGCCTCCGCCTCCGCCGGGATCTTGTCTGCGTCGGCTCTGCGGACTCACCTTGATAGCCTCTCAGATCTGTTCAGGTGGACGCTACGCTACGGTGCAATGCCCGCTGTAGTTTCGGGCAGAATCGGCGTGTTGCGCCCTCAGCCCACAATGCGGCGCTGAGCCGGGCCTGCTCCCTGGCCGCGACGGTGGCGGGAATGTGGCACGCTTGTCTGAATAACTGCTGCGAAATGCCGCCACGCTGGGGGCCGTTCAGGGACGATAGAGTAAACGGCCGCGACGCGGGCGCGAACCCGCCCACCGTGACCGCGTCCATGATCGTTGGTCCCGACTGCGGACCGCACGGTAGGCGTCGAGGGAGCAGGGAGGAGCCGCCGATGGCAGCTCGGTGCACGCGGCACCGGTGCCCGCGGTGAGCCCGGAGATGATGAGCTCGGACATGATGAGCCCAGGCGCGCCCGTGCCCCAGCCCCGGCTGTCCGAGCTGGATACGGCGGACGCCGCGCTGCTGGAGACCCTGCTGCGCGAGGCGCCGATCGGCTTCGCCCTGTTCGGCCCGGATCTGTGCTTCCGCCGGGTCAATCACAAATTGGCCCGGATGCATGATCACGATCCGGCGGAGCATATCGGGCGGTCTCCGGCCGATGTGTGGCCGCCGGACCTGAGCCGCCGGGCCGAGTCCGCCGTCCGCCGGGTGCTGTCCGAGGGCCAGCCGGTGTTCGAATCCGAGCCGGGCGCGGGCTGGGCGCTGTCCTGGTTCCCCTGCCGGGATGCTCACGGCGATGTCACCGGCGTGGTCCTGGTCGCGGCCGACGTCACCAGCCAGACCCAGCCCGGGCCCGTCCAGCCCGGGCCCGTCCAGCCTCCCCAGGCTCAGGGCGAAGAGACGATCCGGCGCAGCGAGGAACGGTACCGGTCGCTGGTTCAGGGCGGGGCCCAGGTCGTCTGGGTGGCCGACGCGGGCGGGGACATCATCGAGGACTGCCCCGAGTGGCGCTTCGTGACCGGCCAGACCCCCGGGCAGTACCTGGGCCGCGGCTGGCTGGAGGCCGTCCATCCCGAGGACCGGGACCGGGTGGAACGTGACTGGCAGGGTTGCGTGACGTCCGGCAAGACCTTCGACGACCGGTACCGGGTCCGTACCCGGGCCGGCTCCTACCGGCACTACGACGTGCGTGCGGTCCCGATCGAGCGGGACGGGAAGATCGTCGAGTGGGTCGGCGCCAGCACCGACGTCACCGGCCAGCGCGAAGCCGAGGAGATGCGCGGCCGGCTCACCGAGCAATTGTCCGCCGCGGCCCTGCGCACCGCGCGGCTGCAGCAGGCCACCTCGATGCTGGCCGAGGCGCTCACCGTCGAGCAGGTCGTCGAGGTGATCACCGAGGTCGGCCGGACCGCGATCGGCGCCCAGCGGTCCGCCGTGGCGCTGCTGGACGGTGGCCGCCTGCGGGTGATCAACCCGGGTGGCATGCCGCCCGGGCAGTCCGCCGCGACCCGCGACATCCTGCTGGACAGCCCGGGTCTGATGACCCGGGCCATCGCCACCCGCCGGCCGGTGCTGGCCGAGGACAGCGACGTGCTGCGGGCGCTGCTGGACGGCGCCCCGATCGAGCTGGTGGCGGGCGAGGACGAGCGGTCCTGGGTGGGGTTGCCGCTGCTGGCCGCGGGCGCGCCGCTGGGTGCGCTGCGGTTCTCCTTCGGCCGCCCGCGCAAGATCACCGAGGAGGAGCGGGTCTTCCTGGAGGCGCTGGCCGGGCAGTGCGCGCTGGCGGTGGAGCGGGCCGCGATGTACGAGCGGGAGCACACCACCGCGGAGACGTTGCAGCGCAGCCTGCTCCCGGACCAGCTCCCGATCGTGCCCGGCCTGGTCATGGAGGCCCGGTACCTGCCGGTGGCCCGCAATATGGAGATCGGCGGCGACTGGTACGACGCCTTCCGGTTGCCGGACGGGCGGCTGGCCATCGCCGTCGGCGACGTCATGGGCAAGGGACTGACCGCCGCGGCGGGTATGGGCCGGGTCCGCAACGCGCTGCGCGCGCTGGCCCTGACCGACCCGCGGCCCGCCGCCGTGCTGACCGGGCTGGACCGGCTGTTCAGCGCGACCGAGCTGGAAGAACAGGTCACCACCGTCGCTTACCTGGTCATCGACCCGCAGACCGGTGACGGCCTGATCGGCAACGCGGGCCACCTGCCCGTGCTGCGGCTCGGCCCCGGCACCGAGCCGTTCCTGGACGGCGTCGAGAGTGAGGCCGGAACCCCGCTGGGCTGGCCGAGCCCCCGGCAGCAGTATCCGTTCCAGCTGCTGCCGGGCAGCACCGCGGTGCTGTACTCCGACGGTCTGGTCGAGAACCGCGTCCGCGGCCTCGACTCCGGCCTGGCCGAGCTGGTCACCGTGGCCGCCCGCGCCGGCCGCAGTGTGGCGGACCACCCCGAGCGCTTGCTCAGTTACCTCGTGGATGCGATGCTCGCAGGTCA
The DNA here is from genome assembly GCA_036401415.1 of Streptosporangiaceae bacterium. Taxonomy (GTDB): domain Bacteria; phylum Actinomycetota; class Actinomycetes; order Streptosporangiales; family Streptosporangiaceae; genus Bog-532. The sequence continues at coordinate 4,683 of DASWVA010000228.1, read as the reverse complement.
CAAGCAGGACGACGACGTGACAGTGCTGGTGCTGCACGTCCCCGGGCGCGAGCGGGAAGACACCGGATGAGGGGCACGGGAAATAGCGCGCGGACGCTATGCGTCGCATCTGTGCCGACGCCCGAATGCCGGTTTTCGTGCGTCGTCATGTACAAGTCATGCTCGGCTGCCACCTATGGTGGTGTGAGTAGGGAGGCAGGTGGGCGGCATCCGCGCGTCCCGTGCAGGCCGACCCCAGCGCACGCTGCTGCTGTCTCCCGGTTCGGAGCATGCCTACGGACCCTCGTGGGAGGACCCGATTCTCGCCATACGCACGCAGGAAAGGCGCCGGTACCGGTCGCCAGTCCGGTATGCGGGCTGCGCTCCGCGGCCGCGCATGCTGCAAGCCAGCGAAGGAAGGGGTGACCGTGGTGGTACGTGCTGACTCCGCGGCGCGAAAGCGCCCCCGGCCGTCGGCAGGTCAGGACACGCGAGCTCCCGCAAATGGGACCTCGGTGACCGGGCCGGGCCCGACAGGCGCGGTGGGCAGCCACGGCAACGGCGACGAACCGGCTGACGGTCCGGTCGGCGATGTGGCCGTGGTTGACCTGGACGACGCGGAAGACCTCCCCGCCGACGTCGACTTCGACGAGCTGGTGGTCGACGAGGTCGAGATCCACGAATCGCTCGTCGTCGTCGAGCTGGATGAGGACGACGAGTCCAGCGCCCAGGACGAGGACGGCGCGGCCGACGGTCCCGAGGATTCCGACCACGACGACAGCCCCGGTGCCGTCGTACCCGGCCCGGTACCAGTAGCCGCTGCGGCGGTCAACGGCACGGCCGCCAAGGCGGCCGCACCCGCCCCGGCCAAGCCGGAGGGCACGGCCACCGAGGGTGACGACGAGACGTTCGTCTACGGCGACGACGATGATGACCTGCCCGCGGCCCAGGTCGCGGTGGCGGGCGCCACGGCCGACCCGGTCAAGGACTACCTCAAGCAGATCGGCAAGGTCCCGCTCCTCAACGCCGAGCAGGAAGTGGAGCTGGCCAAGCGGATCGAGGCGGGCCTGTTCGCCGAGGAGAAACTGGCCGAGGACTCGCGGCTGGCCTCCGACCAGCGCATTGACCTGGAGTGGATCGCCGAGGACGGCCGCCGGGCCAAGAACCACCTGCTCGAGGCCAACCTGCGGCTGGTCGTCTCGCTGGCCAAGCGCTATACCGGCCGCGGCATGCTGTTCCTGGATCTGATCCAGGAAGGCAACCTGGGCCTGATCCGGGCGGTCGAGAAGTTCGACTACACCAAGGGTTACAAGTTCTCAACCTACGCCACCTGGTGGATCCGGCAGGCGATCACCCGGGCCATGGCCGACCAGGCCCGCACCATCCGTATCCCGGTGCACATGGTCGAGGTCATCAACAAGCTGGCCCGGGTTCAGCGGCAGATGCTGCAGGACCTCGGCCGCGAGCCGACGCCGGAGGAACTGGCCGCCGAGCTGGACATGACTCCCGAAAAGGTCATCGAGGTCCAGAAGTACGGCCGGGAGCCGATCTCACTGCACACCCCGCTCGGCGAGGACGGCGACAGCGAGTTCGGTGACCTGATCGAGGACTCCGAGGCGATCCAGCCGGGCGAGGCGGTCAGCTTCACGCTGCTGCAGGAGCAGCTGCACTCGGTGCTGGACACCCTGTCCGAGCGGGAAGCCGGGGTGGTCTCCATGCGGTTCGGGCTCACCGACGGCCAGCCCAAGACCCTGGATGAGATCGGCAAGGTCTACGGGGTGACCCGCGAGCGTATCCGCCAGATCGAGTCCAAGACCATGTCCAAGCTGCGGCACCCTTCCCGGTCCCAGGTCCTGCGCGACTACCTGGACTAGCACCGGCGCCGCCCGCCCACGAAAGGCGAGGGGCCGGACCGAGCTTCTGCTCGGGTCCGGCCCCTTTGCCTTGTGCTATGTCCGCGCGCGTGGGGCGCGCGTTTTCTCGGGTGTCGGCTACGCCTTTAGTTGGACGGCTCCGACAGCCGCTTGGTCTCGTCCTGAATCTCGCTGGCCACCTTCGCGAGCGCATCGGCGTACTCGCGATTGTGGTGGGCGCAAAACAGCAGCTCTAGAGAATTCGGGAGCATGACTCGGACGTACGCCTGGGCGCCGCAGCGATCGCACACGTCCGCAGCCGTGAGCGACTGGGTGGGGGCTAGAGCTCCGGTCAACGTAGCCTTCCTCGCTTCGTGCCTCCGGCTTCTGCATCCGGCTGGCTCGTGATCTTTTTACTGTCCTTACAGCTCACCACAACACTTACCCAACCGTGAGCCTTCCCCTCCCGGCGTCGCGTACGCCGACAGCGAAAGAGCAGTTCCGCAGATCACACTCCATCTGGCCGTTCGGGTGGCATGCGGCCTTTGCGGCCGTGGTCCTGACTTCCGGCGTGCCTGGGGACAGCAGTCACCGGGGCGGGCTACGCTGCCCAGGTGGACCCGCAACTTTGTTCTAAGGAGATCCGCCGCCCGTGACCACGCTGGCCGCTGCCCCCGACCCGTCCGCGGCATCCGCCCAGAAGGGGCAACAGCCTGACGCGTACACCGCCCGGCACCTGTCTGTTCTGGAGGGCCTGGACGCGGTGCGCAAGCGCCCCGGCATGTACATCGGCTCAACCGACGGCCGCGGCCTGCAGCACTGCCTGTGGGAGATCTTCGACAACTCAGTGGACGAGGCTCTGGGCGGTTACTGCGGCCGCATCGAGGTCGTGCTGCACGCCGACGGGTCCGCCGAGGTGCGAGACGACGGCCGCGGCATCCCGGTCGACATCGAGCCCAAGAGCAAGCTCAGCGGCGTTGAGCTGGTCATGACCCGGCTGCACGCGGGGGGGAAATTCGGCGGCGGGTCCTACACCGCCTCCGGCGGCCTGCACGGGGTCGGCGCCTCCGTGGTCAACGCGCTGGCTTCGCGGCTGGACGTCGAGGTGGACCGGGACGGCCACACCTGGGCGGCCAGCTTCCGGCGCGGCGTCACCGGCGAGTTCACCGACCAGGGCGAACCCGCCCCGAGTGCGAGCTTCACCCGCCGGTCCGGGCTGCGCCAGGTGCGCCGGGTGGCCAGGAAGGTCACCGGCACCCGCACCCGGTTCTGGCCGGACAAGCAGGTCTTCGTCCGCGACGCCCAGTTCAGCTTCACCGCCATCACCGAGCGGGCCCGGCAGACCGCGTACCTGGTCCCGGGGCTGGCCATCTACATCCGCGACGAACGGCCGCCGGCCCGGTCCGATGCGCCCCTGACCACCCCGGTGGCCGCCAGCCCCGCCGTCGCCACCGACCCCGGTGGCTCCACTGATCCCAACGGCGCCGGGGCCGTCGCCACCCTCAACCTCACCGACCCGGCCATCCCCAGCGGCCCGCGGGAGGTCGAGTTCCGTTTCGACGGCGGAATCAGCGAGTTCTGCGAGCACCTGGCGGCCGGGGAGGCCGTGACCGACGTGCTGCGGCTGGAGGGCTCCGGCCACTTCACCGAGACCGTGCCGGTCCTGGACGACCGGGGGCACATGACCCCGACCGAGGTCGAGCGGCGGCTCGAGGTCGACGTGGCCGTGCAGTGGACCGGCGGCTACGACACCATCACCCGGTCCTTCGTCAACGTCATCGCGACCCCGCACGGCGGCACCCACGTGTCCGGCTTCGACCGTGCGCTCCTCCGCACGCTGAACGAGCAGCTCCGCGCGGCCCGCCTGCTCAAGAACGGCGACGAGGCGGTGGCCAAGGAGGACGTGCTCGAAGGCATGACCGCGATCGTCACCGTCCGGTTGCCTGAGCCGCAGTTCGAAGGGCAGACCAAGGAGGTGCTCGGCACCCCGGCCGCCTCACGCATCGTGGCCCAGGTGGTCTCGGCCGGGCTGAAGGAGTTCTTCGAGGCCCGCGGCCGGAACGCCAAGCAGCAGTCCCGGTCGCTGCTGGAGAAGGTCATCTCGGCGGCCAAGGCCCGCATCGCGGCCCGCGAGCACCGTGACAACCAGCGCCGCAAGTCCGCGCTGGCCAGCTCGACGTTGCCGGCCAAGCTGGTGGACTGCCGGACCAACGACGACCGCAGTGAGTTGTTCATCGTCGAGGGCGACTCAGCCCTGGGCACGGCCAAGCTGGCCCGCAACTCCGAGTTTCAGGCCCTGCTGCCCATCCGCGGCAAGATCCTCAACGTGCAGAAAGCCTCGCTGGCCGACATGCTCAAGAACGCCGAGTGCGCCTCGATCATCCAGGTCATCGGGGCCGGCTCGGGGTCCGCGTTCAACCTGGATGCGGCGCGGTACCAGCGGGTCATCTTCATGTCCGACGCCGACGTGGACGGGGCCCACATCCGGACCCTGCTGCTCACGCTGTTCTACCGCTACCTGCGCCCGCTGCTGGACGCCGGCCGGGTGTTCGCCGCCGTGCCGCCGCTGCACCGGATCGAGCTGCCCAATCCGCGCAAGGGGCAGCAGAAGTACATCTACACCTACTCCGACGCCGAGCTGCGCCGGGTGCTGCTGGACATGGAGCGCCGCGGCCAGCGGTGGAAGGAGCCGATCCAGCGGTACAAGGGCCTGGGCGAGATGGACGCCTCCCAGCTGGCCGAGACGACCATGGACCCGCAGCACCGCACGCTGCGCCGGATCCGGATCGAGGACGCCGCGGTCGCGGGCGACGTGTTCAGCCTGCTGATGGGCTCGGAGGTGGCCCCGCGC
>DASWVA010000227.1:0-12525 GCA_036401415.1 Streptosporangiaceae bacterium | reverse complement strand
CAGGGCGGTCTGGCGGATCTGGCTGTGCTGGCGGCGGGCGGCTCGCAGTTCCGAATCCGACGCATGCTCCAAGGTGACGAGGGATTTGTTGGCGTCGGGCAGCACCCGGAGAATCTCGTCGAGCTTGCGCTGGGTGGCGGCCTGATGGCGGGACTGAATGTGCTGGATGACGAACACCATGGTCACGGTGATCGCCGCGACCAGCGACTGGAAGACCTGCTCCCAGCGGGCCACGACCCATAGCAGCCGGCTGCGCCGCGACCGTCCGTCGCTGGCCCGGGTCACCGGGCGGCCTGAGCGCCGGGCGGTGGGACGGCAGATTGATCCATGGACCGATGTCTACCGCACCGGACCGTAATTACCCGCGGCGGGCGGCCCGGGCCCGGATTTCGCTTTCTGCTCGTGAGTCCGGCCAGGTCTTCGCGTGGTTGCTATCGCCGGCCTGAGCACGGCTGCGATGCTGATGTCATGCTCAATCACCGTATTTCCCGGGAGCGTCGTGGTCTCAGCTAGCTGGGTGGAGCAGTCAGCCTGCCGCACCGTCGAGCCGGACCTGTTCTTCCCAATCTCCGGCAAGGGCCGGTCGCAGAGCGACGCCGCCCGGGCCCGCAGGATCTGCCAGTCCTGCCCGGTCCGCGCCGCGTGCCTGGACTACGCTCTGGCCACCCATCAGTCAGATGGCATCTGGGGTGGCCTGACCACGGACGAACGCCGGCGTTTGCCGAAATCGGCCGCCTAGTACCTTCGCCCTTCCAGACACAACGGGACCGTCCGCCAGCGGCCCGCCCAGGACGGGTCACAGCTGGCGGCGGACCCCCGGCTCGCTTTCGGCCCGCTCGATCTGGTCTCCCAGGCCGCCCTCCAGCGACGTCCGGGCCCGGCCGCGGCGGCCCAGCGGCAGGACCGTACGCTGCGCCCCCTCCTCCAGCAGAAACGCCAGGCCGCTGTAAAGCGACAGCGCCACCAGCGGGACCCCGGTCCATCCGGACGCCCGCTCCAGCCCGGCTCCGCCGGCGGACAACTCGTACAGGGCACTGAGCACGAACCGGCAGGCCCCGATGGCCAGCAGTACCCCGAGCAGCGGTTTGGAGCGCAGCGCGCCGGCCGACAGCATGAGCATCAGGGTGGCCAGTGTCAGCAGGAAGATCCCGAGTGAGGCGCTGGTGGCGCCGGGTGGTGCCCGCAGGATGGTCACCGCGATCGCCGTCCAGGCGGCCCCGAGCAGGGTCAGCGCGGTCGCCGCGCCGCCGTCGCGGGCCAGGAACGCGAACACGCCCGCCAGCAACTCCAGCGGGACCACGAAGGCCAGCACCATCGCCATCAGCACGCTGCCCTGGGCTGCGGGCACCCACTGCAGTTCCAGCGCGGACAGCAGGACGGTGCCGGTGCCGAAGGCGAAGAACCCGAGCGGCAGGCTGCTCGCCACCGGCCGCAGCACGATTCTGGTCATCGCCTCCGGCGTCGGTTCAGGGCGGATGCGGTTCCCGGCGACCCGCTGATCATCTGAGGTGGTCATGGCCGCACCCAAGGCCGTGCGCGCGCCGCCCCCGTAGCTGGCGCGCGAACGGCCCCGAGCGTCAGGCCGCCTTCCCGGGGTGCAGGAGGACCTTGGTCCAGCCTTCGGCCCGCTTGTCGAACTGGTCGTAGGCGCGCACCGCGTCGTCCAGCGGCAGCTCGTGGGAAACGATCTGAGCCGGGTGCGCCTGGCCGCGGATGATCAGGTCGCGCAGCCACCGGTTGTAGCGCATGACCGGGCACTGGCCGGAGCCGATGCTGATGCCCTTGGAGAACGCGGTGCCGTAGTCGAAGTCGTAGCGGCCGTGCTGGGCGTCTTCGGTGGGGGCGCCTTCGTCGGACGGCTCGTACACCCCGACCACGCCGATCCGGCCGGTGGCCCGGACCACCTGGACCAGGGCGTCCAGGACGAGACCAGGGTGCTCCTGCCCGGACGGGTCATGGGCCTGGAAGCCGACGGCCTCGACCCCGCAGTCGACCCCGAAGCCGTCGGTGGCGTCCATGATCGCCTCGATGGCGTCGGTGTCAGCGAGGTTGATCGCGGTGGCGCCCATCTTCTCGGCCATGGCCAGCCGGTCCGGCTGGAAGTCCACCACGAACGTCTGCGCGGCGCCGCGGATGTTCGCGCTGTGCGCGGCCATCAGGCCGACCGGGCCGGCGCCGAAGATCGCCACCGTCCGCCCCGGTTCCACCCCGGCCAGCTCGGTGCCGTGGTAGCCGGTCGGGAAGATGTCCGACAGCATGGTGAAGTCGTTCTCATGCTCCTCGCCCGCCGGCAGCTCGAGCAGGTTGAAGTCCGCCCACGGCACCCGCAGGTACTCAGCCTGGCCGCCCCAGTACGGGCCCATCTGCGGGTAGCCGTACCCGGCGCCCGGCTGGCCGGTCGGGTTCGCGCGCAGGCACGCCGACGTCCAGCCCTCGACGCAGTTGCGGCAGGTCCCGCAGGCCAGGTTGAACGGCACCGACACCCGGTCACCCACCTTGACGCGGGTGACTCCGGGCCCGGTCTCCTCGACGATGCCCATGTTCTCGTGACCGAGCACCATGCCCGCCTCCAGCGGCGCCCGCCCCTCGTAGGGGTGCAGGTCCGACCCGCAGATGTTGGCGGTGGTGATGCGGATGACCGCGTCACCGGGCTGCTCGATCTTCGGATCGTCCACGTTCTCGACCGCCAGCTTGAACGGCGCCTTGAACACCACGGCCTTCATGAGATTTCCCTTCGTCGGAGCGGCGCCGCTAACCACACCGGCGGCCGCGAGCCATCGTCGCCGTCCCGGGGCGGGATCGACGTTCAGCCGGTCAAGGCCTGCGCAGCCAGTGATTCAGTCGGCCAGCATGCGTGCGCGCAGGAACGTCAGCGCCCGGGCCTGTAGTCGGGAGACGTGCATCTGGGAGCACTTCAGCTGGTCGGCGACCTGGGATTGGGTCATGTTGCCGTAGAACCGCAAGGTCAGGATGCGTTGCTGCGGCCGGGGCAGCTCACACCAGATCTGCCGTACGGCGTCCATGTCGGTACTGTGCTCGATGGCCGGGTCCTCGGCGCCGATGAGCTCGGCGGCTTCCCGTTCGTCGGTGCCGGACACCGGCGCGTCCAGTGACGCGGGCGCGAACGCGTCCTGAGCCCGGTAGGCGTGCCGCAGGGCCTCGGCGCTGACGCCCAGGCGCCCGGCGACCTCATCATCGGTAGGGGTGGCACCCAGTTCCCCGGCCAGCTGGGCCTGCGCCTTCTTCGCGGCCAGCAGCAGTTCCTGGTCGCTGCGGCTGACCCGGATCAGCCATCGCTTGTCGCGGAAGAAGCGCTTCATCTCGCCGCTGACACATACGCGCGCGTACGGCTTGAGATCTTCGCGGATCAGGGGATCGAAACTGTTGATGGCCTTCATCAGGCCCACGTACCCGGCCTGGACCAGGTCCTCATGGTGCTGAACGGGTATGTGGTACTGGCGGGCCAGCGCCCGGACGAGCGGGCGGTACCGGTGCACCAGCATCTCGCGGGCGCCGTCACCGCGTTCGGGGTCGGGCAGGAGGGCGGCAAGCTCGCCGTCGCTCAGGTCGGAGAGGCCTAGCTTCTGAGGTTCTTGCAGATGAGTCATCGCTATCCCATCGTCAGAAGATCAGCAGCGATTTTCTTCACCATGATCAAGGGGCAGACAGTTCAAATCGGGGCCGGTGGGCTGAAGCCGCAGCGGGCCTGCGGGGGTACCTGCTTTCGGAAGCCGGTCAGGTCAGGCGCCGTTTTCGGCGCATACCACCAGCGTCGCAGCCGGGAGTTCAGACCGAAACGATCGAAACGAATCTCACGACCGGGCGGGGCACACAAAGCGAAGGCAGCCGACCGCCGTCACCGTGACCAAGAGGTTCACCTCAGCCGCAGCGGGCGGTCACCGCCGGGCGGTCACAGCCGGGCGGCCGTGAGGGCGGTACTCGGGAAGATCTGCAGCCGACCGTCCGGCCTGATCAGGTTCAGCAGCCTGCGGAGCCGGACCGACGGCACGAACCCCGCTGACGTCGCAGAAGGTCGTGCCGGACAGATCGCCGACCACCACGCCGACGCCCGGTCTCAGGGCCGCGCACAGCAGCTCACAGACCGCGTCGGCGTTGGCGATGTCGATCTCGGCGGGCAACGCCACCAGCGCGGTCCCGGCCGGTATCTGCAGGGGCTGATCATCAACGGGCCCCCATGGCGAACTGGAATGACCGGCCGCCCGCAACGGCGCCCACGACCAGTCTGGGCGGCACAGTGGCAGTGGCCGCACTCGGGTCGTTCGCGGCCGGGTGCGGCGGCAGTACGGCGGCGCCGGAAACCGCCCCCGCGCCGGGCTCGCCGGCCCCGCCGGTACGCGCCGCCGGCGCCGCTCCGGGCCCCGCCGCCGACGCCGACCTGATCAGGCACCGCTACCGGGGCCTGCGGCCGTTCGCGCCCCCGCCCGCGCCGCCGGCCGTGAAGCCGATCACGCTGAGCAGGTCTGATCCGACGGTGTTCTCGCGGGTGCCGATGACCGACCGGGTCGTGTTCGTCACGATCGACGACGGCATCGAGAAGGACCCGAACTTCATCCAGATGGTGAAGGACTTCCAGGTGCCCATCACGATCAGCCTCGCGGACACGCTCATCAGGGACGACTACGCGTACTTCGAGAAGCTCTACGAGACCGGTTACGTCTCGATCCAGAACCACACGGTGACCCATCCGCTGGACATGCCCGCCCTCACGGCCGCCCGCCAGCTCGACGAGGTCGCCGGCCAGCAGGGCAAACTCCACCGGGAGTACGGGGTGATGCCGTACATCTCCGGCCGCCGGGCGGCAACTACGACGCGGCGACGATCGCCTCGGTCAGCCGGGCCGGTCTCAGGGGCGTGATGCTCTGGAAGGAGGCCATGCAGATCTCGGACATGCAGTACCAGACGTCCGTGCACCGCCTGCGCCCTGGGGACATCATCCTGTGCCACTTCCGCGGGCCGGCCCAGCTCCGCGGCGAGACCATGGTGCACATGATGGCCCGCCTCTACTGGCACATCCAGGCGCAGGGCTTCACCGTCGCCGACATCACGAAGTACGCCGCAACTCCGCAACTCCGCCCGGTGCGCAAGCCTAGAGCGGCGGGACGTTCCAGGGAGTGATGATCTGGACGGTGGAGGGGCGGGCCACGATCGGGCCGGGCAGGGCGTGCTGGGCCTGCATGATGACCTGGCATGCGCGGCGCAGGTTGTGGCGCAGGTCGTGCTGGAGGACCGCGCTCAGGCGGCGCTGCCGGAGCAGCGGGGCGTTCTCGCCGTCCAGGTCGTGGGCGATGAAAGCGTCGCAGCGCTGCTCCAGGGCGCCGAAGCTGTCCAGGACGGCGGTGTTGCCCCCGGCGCCGGCGTACATGGAGTACACGGCGCGCAGGCCGGGATGGGCGGCGCGGACGCTGACGCCCAGGGCCCCGGCCCGGTCCTCGTCGTCGATCACATCGACCTGGGCCCGGGCCGGGTGGCTCTCGCGCAGCGTGCCGCGGAACCCCGCCTCGCGCTCGTCCTCCCCCCGGAACGAGCTACGGCCGCGGACGACCAGGATGTCGCCGGGCCGCTCCCCCAGCCACTGGGTGAGCAGGTAGGCGGCGGTGGCGCCCGCGGCCCGGTTGTCGATCCCCACGTAGGCGGCCCGGCCTCCAGCGTGGCCCGGACCGCGAGCGAGAAGCGGTCCGGGGCCTGCACGACCAGGTCGATCATGAACGTGCGCCCGGCCAGCCGCAGCTGGGAGCGCTGCCGGCCCAGGTCGGCGACGGCCTGGTGGACCTCCTCGGCCGTGCTGGCCCGCACCCCGCCGCGCTGGTGCAGCACCCGGTCGACGGTGGCCCCGATGATGAGGGGAAATTGAGGGATTTTCAACGTTGCCTGACGGCCGCCCCGGCCTAAGGTCGAGGCCATGAACACGTCAGCGGCGGCGGCGTCCCCCGGCTGGTACACCCCGGACGACGCCCGGCTCAGCGACTTCCGGGCCGTGGTCGAGCAGACCACGGACCTGGCCGGTTACCCGGGGGCCGACGATGTTCGATCCAATGTCCTGGTTTACGGGCGGAAGGTGCCCGAGCGGGCGGCCACCGGAGCCGGGCGGCGCGAGCTGCAGGCCGAGCTGGCCCGGGCGCTGCTGGACGGGCCGGGCATCGTGATGTTCGCGGGGGCGCTCAGCCCGGCCGTGGTCGACCGGGCCACTGAGGTGTTCCGGGCCATCATCGAGGAGCAGCACGGGGCCGGTACTGCCGCTGGGGATCACTTCGCCCCGCCCGGGGCCAACGACCGGATCTGGGGCGCGCTCGGCAAGTTCGCGCAGCGGGCGCCCGAAGCTTTCGCCGACTACTACTCGGGCGATGTGCTCGCGCTGGTCAGCGAAGCCTGGCTGGGACCGGGCTACCAGGTCACGTCGCAGCCGAACGTGGTCAACCCGGGCGGCCGGGCGCAGGTCGCCCACCGCGACTACCACCTGGGGTTCATGGACCGGGACCGGGCCACGGCCTACCCGGCGCACGCGCACCGGCTGGCGCCGGCGCTCACGCTGCAGGGCGCGATAGCGCACTGCGACATGCCGGCCGAGACCGGGCCGACGATGTACCTGCCGCACTCCCAGAAGTACGGGCCGGGCTATGTGGCCAGCCACTCCCCCGGGTTCACCGGGTACTTCGATGAACATCACGTCCAGCTGCCACTGGCCAAGGGCGACGCGGTGTTCTTCAACCCGGCGCTGTTCCACGGGGCGGGCACGAACCGGTCGGCCGGGGTGAAGCGGATGGCCAACCTGCTGCAGATATCGTCGGCGTTCGGCCGGGCCATGGAGGCCACCGACACCACCGCGGTCAGTGCGGCCCTGTTCGGGACGCTCAAGCAGCGCTGGGCGGCCGGCCGCGAGCAGGAAGTGCGCCACCTGATCGCGGTGGCCGCCGAAGGTTACGCGTTCCCGACCAACCTGGACCGGGACCAGCCCGTCGGCCGGATGACGCCGGTGACCCAGGCCGAGCTGCTGGCCCAGGCCGTGCGCGAGGGCTGGGACGACTCCAGGTTCGGCGACGAACTGGCCGCCCAGCAGCGGCGCCGGGCACCGGGCGGGAGCGCCCGGTGAGCGAATCTGTTCCGGCGCGGATCGCGGGCGCGCCGATCTCGTGGGGGGTGAGCGAGGTGCCGGGCTGGGGGTACCAGCTCCGCCCGGACCGGGTGCTGACCGAGATGGCGCAGGTCGGGCTGGCCGCCACCGAGCTGGGGCCGCTGGGGTTCCTGCCGTCCGACCCGGACCGGGCCGCCCAGGTGCTGGGGCGGCACCAGCTGTCCTCGGTGGGCGGCTTCACCCCGGTGGCGCTGCACGTGCCGGGACGGGACCCGCTGCCGGACATCGCCAAGATCCTGGCCGGGTACGCCGGCACCGGTTCCACGGTGCTGGTGCTGTCGGCGGACAGCGGCCGGGGCGGCTACGACACCCGGCCGGTGCTGGACGAGGCGGGCTGGGCCACCCTGCTGGTCAACCTGGACCGGATCCAGGCCCTGGCCACCGGCTACGGAGTGCTGGCCGTGCTGCACCCGCACGTGGGCACGATGGTGGAAACCGGTCCCGAGGTGGCGCGGGTGCTGGAGGGGTCCTCGATCGCACTGTGCCTGGACACCGGGCACCTGATGATCGGTGGCACCGACCCGGCCGAGCTGGCCCGCCAGGTCCCGGACCGGATCGCGCACACCCACCTCAAGGACGTCGACGGGCCGATCGCGGCCCGGGTGCGCTCGGGGCGGCTGCCCTACACCGACGCGGTCCGGGACGGCCTGTACCGGCCCCTCGGCACGGGTGACGTGGACGTGGAGGCGATCGTCACGTCCCTGGGGCGGCACGGGTACCAGGGCTGGTACGTGCTGGAGCAGGACACCATCCTGACCGGGGAACCGCGGGACGAGGGCCCGGTGACCGACGTGCGGATCAGCGCGGACTACGTCCGGTCGGTGCTGTCGCGGGCGGGCTGACGGCGGGCCCGGCCCTGGTAGGTGTAGCTGGTGGTCGGCGGCCCGGGGCGGTAGTAGGCCATCAGTCCGTCCAGTTCCAGGCCGCTGGCGCTGATGAGCTGGCCGATCGGCCGGGTGAGCTGGCAACCGCCGAACACCCGCTGCTGGAGGGGCTCGAGCAGGTCCTGCCTGCGCGCCACCTTGGGGTCGGGCGACCGGCCGTGCTCGGCGAAGTGCAGGGCGCCGCCCGGGCGGAGCACCCGGCGGACTTCGGCCAGGGCCTGGGCCGGGTCGGGAATCGTGCACAGGGTCCAGGTGGTGAGCACGGAGTCGACGCTGCCGTCGGCGAGCGGGATCCGCTGCGCGTCCAGGCCGATGTACTCGACCGGCACCGGGCTGGCCGCGACCCGCCCGGCGGCGAGCCTGCGCCCGGCCGTGGCCGGGTCGAGGGCGTACACCCGGGTCAGGCCGGCCGGGTAGAAGGGCACGTTGAGGCCGGAGCCGAAGCCGATCTCGAGGACCTCGCCGGTGAGCTCCGACGCGACCTGGGCCCGCAGGCCGTGGGTGTCGCGGGCGCGCATGATCACGTCGATGAGGCGGGGCAGGACGTGCTCCCCGTAAAAGCTCATACCGCCAGTATCGCCCGGACGGTGCCACGCGGTCAGGTCAGCGCCAGGGCCTCCCCCACACTGCCGACCACGGGCATGACCTGATCGGCGCCCGCCAGCGACAGCACCCGCGCCACCACCGGCTGCGCGCCGGCCAGCACCAGCAGGCCATCGCCGGCCATTACCCGGTTATTGACGCTTACCAGCACGTGGATGGCCGACGTGTCCATGAACTTCAGCCACGACAGGTCTATAACCATCCGCCGGCCCGCCACCGGGACGAGCCGCATCAGCTCATCGCGGAGCTGCGGCACCGTCGCCGCATCCACTTCCCCGGTCACCGCCACGACCACGCCGCGCCGCCCGGGGTGCCACGGGACGGCCCGCCAGGATGTTTCCGCCACAAGATGTCTCCGGATCTGCCGCGTGGCTGGCCTGGACACGCGGTTGGCCACAGCAGGCAGGCAGGACGGCCCGGTGGCGTGCGCCGGGCCGTCCTGCCTCTCCCTCCATGGCTGAAACGGCGGACGGCCCCGGGCGTTACGCAGGCGGCCCGCGCCTGCTGGACATGCGTTGTTCACCCGGGCGCCCGGCGGTGCTGGCGCCCGGACATCTGCGGTGGATACAAGGGAGCGTCCACGTATTTTCGACATCGTTGTAGAGGTAGGACGGATGCGCTTCACTTCGCGGAGCCTGGCCGCGGTCGTGGCCGCCTTGATCCCGATCGGCGCGCTGGGAGCGGCGGGCGCCGGGGCCGCGCTGGCCGCGCCGGGCGGCCCAGCCACCGCCGCTGGCCAGCCGGCGTTCTCGGCCCGCACGATCTTGTCCGGGACGGCCCTGAGCCACGCGTTCGCCGCTCCGGGTGGCACCCACCACGAGCACCTGTCGTCACCGGACGACATCACCCGGTTCGGGCACGAGCTGTTCGCCGCCTTCCAGAACGGCGTCGGGCCGCAGGGCCAGGCCAGCCCCAGCGGCAACACCGACAGCACGGTGGTGGAGTTCACCACGGGCGGCCACGTGGTGCGCCAGTGGGACCTGCACGGCAAGTGCGACGGGCTCACCGCCGACCCGCAGGCCGGGGTGGTCATCGCGACCGTGAACGAGGACCTGCACTCCAGCCTGTACACGATCGCGCCGGGCGCGCGGCCGGCGCGCCAGGTGCAGCACTACACCTACCGGGAGGCGCTGCCGCACCACGGCGGCACCGATGCCATCTCGATCTACCACGGGGAGATCTTCATCAGCGCGTCCGCGCCGGGCACGACCGGCCCGGCCGCGCCGGACGCCGCCTACCCGGCCGTCTACCGGGTCGGGCTGTGCGGGTGCGATCACGTCGCCACCGTGCATCCGCTGTTTTACGACGAGGCCACGGCCTCCGTGGCCAATGCGGGCTCCGCGCGCGGGACGACCACGCATCTGGCCCTGACCGACCCGGATTCCAACGAAGTCGTCCCGGCGTCGGCGGCCCGGTTCGGTGGCGACTTCATGGTCACCAGCCAGGGCGACCAGCAGCAGATCTTCGTCCGGGGCGCGGCGGGCCGGCATCCGGGACTGTCGGTGCTCAACCTGTCCCGTCCGGTCGACGACACGGCCTGGCCGGCGAGCCGGCCAGGAGCGATCTTCGCGACCAGCACCGCGACCGGCACCGTGGTGATGGTGACGGGGCCGTTCCGCCCCGGCACCGAGTTCGCCGCGGTCACCCCGTGCGACGCGAGCAGCGCCCCGGCCACCTGCCCGGCGCCGCCCGCCTATCCGGTCAACTATCTCGGCACCGTCAACCCGTGGAGTGGGCACGTGTCCGCGGTGACCGTGACCGGGGCGGCGCTGCAACCCCAGGGCATGCTGTTCGTCTCCTGGTAACCGTGTTACCTAGCCGACCAGGGCCACGGCCCGGGTCGGGCCGCCGTGCGCACCCTGGAGCTTGAGCGGGAACCCGGCGAACGTGAACCGCGTGTTCACCACCTCGTCCAGGCGGGCGAGGTTCTCGTAGTGGGTGATGTGCTCGCGCCGGCACATCATATGGATCGGGTAGCTGACGCTGGCCGGATTGTCCGGGGTCGGGCTGTCCACCCCGAACGTCTTGACCTGCCGGCGCACGATCCACTCCCGGCTGATTCACCCAGCCCGGCGAACTCGGACAGGTACTGCTTGTCCCCGGCGTACCTGTTCCAGGTGCCGGTGTAGAACAGCACGATGTCGCCCGGCCGGACCTCGACTGCCGACGCGGCTTCGGCCCGGTCCAGATCCTCGGCGGTGATGTCGGTGCGCGGCGCGAACCCGGTCACGTCCAGGCACACCGCGGGGCCGTAGAACAGGTCCAGTGGCATCTGGTCGATGGTTTCCGCCGCCGGGTCAGGGTCCAGGTGGGAGAAGGAGTCGCAGTGGGTGGGGCCGTTGTCGTTGAGGATGAACCCGGTGGTCTGGAAGGAGAAGCCGCCTTCGAACCGGGGCGCCGTCTCCTCATGGGTGGCGTGCTCGAACTGAACCGTCTTCAGGTGCCCGGGATAGACCTTCATCCCCTCGTAGATGTCCTGCGACAGGTCGACGATCTTCATGGGTGTCCTTTCGGGGTACTCAGTACATGACCACGCCGGCGGTGACGTTGAGGTCCTCGCCGGTGATCGCGGACGCCGAGGCCAGGTACACGCAGGCCGCGGCCACGTCCTGGGCGGTCACCATCCGGCCCAGCGGGGAGCCGCTGCTCACCTCGGTGCGGACCTGCTCCTCGGGGATCCCGCGGACCTCGGACTGCGTGCGGACCACCATGTCCATCCGCGGCCCGGACACGTAGCCGGGGCTGACGGCGTTGACCCGGACGCCGTGCGGGCCCAGTTCGGTGGCCAGGGTGCGCACCAGGCCGATCACGCCCATCTTGGCCGCGGCGTACGGAGTGCGGCCGTGCAGGGGGCGTTTGCCGGTCATCGAGGAGATCGCGACCAGGTTCCCCGACCGCCGGGCGATCAGGCCGGGAACGAAGGCACGGAAGGTGAGAAACACCCCGTCCAGATCGGTGGCCAGGGTGCTCCGCCACTGTTCCAGCGTGATCTCGTGCAGCGGCGCCGTCGGCCCGGCCACACCCGCGTTGGCTACCACGGTGTGCACCGGCCCCAGCTCCTGCGCGGCGGCGGCCAGCGCCGCCATCGACGCCTGGTCCTGCACGTCACCGGGCGCGGGCACGGCCTTACCGCCCGCCTGCTCCGCCTCGGCCACCGTGTCCGCCAGGCTGGCCGGATCGCGCGCGCTGGCCACCACCGCGAAACCCGCCGCCGCGAACGCCACCGCGATGGCCCGGCCGATGCCCCGGTTGGCGCCGGTCACCACGGCGACCGGTGCGCTCATCGCGTCCGGCCCGCCGCACGCAGGGCGGTGAGAATCCGGTCCGGGGTCATGGGCAGCTCGGTCAGCCGGACGCCGAGCGGGGCCAGCGCGTCGTTCACCGCGGTGTTGATCGCGGCCGGGGCCATCATCCGGCCGCCTTCGCCACCCCCTTTGACCCCGTGCGGGGTGTACGGCGAAGGTGTCTCGACGTGCCCGATGGACAGCTCCGGCACCTCCATGGCCGACGGGATCAGGTAGTCCAGGTAGCTGGAGGACAGCAGCTGGCCGTCGTCGTCGTAGACGTACTCCTCGTACAGGGCGGTGCCGATGCCCTGAGCCGTGCCGCCGACGATGTGCCCGGCACCACGACCGTGCGCTCCTCCCGGTAGGCCCGGGCCGCCGGGGTGTCCAGGGCGGCGCTCGGCGGGTGGATCTGCAGCGAGTGCCCGCCGCTGACCCGGGCCAGGTAGTGCGGGGTCAGGCCGCTGCAGCCGGCGATGTACAGCCGCTGGCGCTGCTCGTCGGCCAGCATCACGGCGCAGAACTCGAAGCCGATCAGCTCACAGGCGTGGGCCGCGACCCGGTTCAGCACCTCTTCGAGCGGCTCGGCGTCGTTGACCGCGCG
>DASWVA010000226.1:0-10071 GCA_036401415.1 Streptosporangiaceae bacterium | reverse complement strand
TGCCCGCCGAAACGCCGGCCCGGGTCCGGGTGGACATGGTGCCGTCGCTGGCCATGGAGGCCGGGGTCTTCGGTGAGGCCCTGGCCGGAACCATCCTCGACGGCTTCCCCGGCGCCCGGGGCCGGGGCCGGTACGAGGGCCGCCGCTACGAGAACGGCCGCCTGGTCCGGGCCCGGATCGCCGGCGACCCGGCCAGCCTCACCCTCCCCGACGGTACGAAGATCACCACCGCGAGCATGCCG
The DNA here is from genome assembly GCA_036401415.1 of Streptosporangiaceae bacterium. Lineage (GTDB taxonomy): Bacteria > Actinomycetota > Actinomycetes > Streptosporangiales > Streptosporangiaceae > Bog-532. The sequence goes on along the minus strand of DASWVA010000226.1, from coordinate 9,829 downwards.
CTCGGCGAGCTCATCGCGGCTCAGCGGGCCAGCGGGGCACCGAACGTGGTTTCGGCGTCGAGCGAAGCGCCGTCCTCGGCCGCCGTCCGCGTGGTCCTGCCGCTGGCCACCGCGCTGCTGGCCATCGGGCCGGTCCGCGCGTTCGCCAAGCGGCGGCTGGCCGGCGTGAAGCTCAAGGCGCGCGAACGCCCCCGCGAGTACTCGTACGGACATGCTCGTCTGGAGTGGCCGGACGGCACCGTCCAGGAGGGCTGGCTCCGTCTCGGCGACGCGCAGGTCTTCACCGGCGCGGTGCCCGCCGAGATCGCCCTGCGCCTGCTCCAGGGCCAGGGGCGCCCCGGCGCTCACACGCCCGCCGCGCTGTTCGGCCCGAGCCTGGCCACCGCCTGCGGCGCCGACTACCTGACCGGCGCAGCCGCCGTCCCGGTCCCGTAACCCCAGCAGGTCCCGGTTCCGTAGCCCCGGCCGTCCCGGTCCCGTAACCCCGCCCTCCCCGTCCCGTAACCTCCGTCACCCCGGTCCGGGCCGGAATCTCCACCCGCAAAACTTGGTTGAATCAGCAGATGCTCACCGACGTACTTCCTCCCACCCCAGATCCCGACGCGGTCTACACCGCGTTCGCGGACTGGGCCAAGCGCCAGGGCCTGAGCCTGTACCCGCACCAGGAGGAAGCGCTCATCGAGGTCGTGTCGGGGGCCAACGTCATCCTGAGCACCCCCACCGGCTCGGGTAAGAGCCTGGTCGCGGCGGGCGCGCACTTCACCGCCCTGGCCAATGGCCAGCGCAGCTTCTACACCGCGCCGATCAAGGCCCTGGTGTCGGAGAAGTTCTTCGCCCTGATCGACACGTTCGGGGCCAGGAACGTCGGCATGATGACCGGCGACGCCAGCGTCAACGCGTCAGCCCCGATCATCTGCTGCACGGCCGAAGTGCTGGCCAACATCGCCCTCCGGGACGGCGCCGGGGCCGGCGTCGGCCAGGTCGTCATGGACGAGTTCCACTTCTACTCCGACCCGGACCGGGGCTGGGCCTGGCAGGTGCCGCTGATCGAGCTGCCGCGGGCCCAGTTCGTGCTGATGTCCGCGACCCTGGGCGACGTCCGGTTCTTCGAGCAGGACCTGACCCGGCGCACCGGCCGGCCCACCGCGGTGGTGCAGTCCGACGAGCGGCCGGTCCCGCTGACCTTCGAGTACGTGCTCACGCCGCTGCACGAGACGCTGAAGGAACTGCTGGACACCAGGCAGGCCCCGGTCTACGTGGTGCACTTCACCCAGGCGGCGGCCCTGGAGCAGGCGCAGGCGCTGATGAGCATCAACGTCTGCACCCGGGCCGAAAAGGACGCGATCGCCGAGACGATCGGCAGCTTCCGGTTCACCGCCGGGTTCGGCAAGACCTTGTCCCGGCTGGTCCGGCACGGTATCGGGGTCCACCACGCCGGCATGCTGCCCAAGTACCGCCGTCTGGTGGAGACCCTGGCCCAGGCCGGTCAGCTCAAGGTCATCTGCGGCACGGACACGCTCGGCGTCGGCATCAACGTGCCCATCCGGACCGTGCTGTTCACCGCGCTGTCGAAGTACGACGGCACCAGGACCCGGCTGCTGCAGGCGCGTGAGTTCCATCAGATCGCGGGCCGGGCGGGCCGGGCCGGCTACGACACCGTCGGCACTGTGATCGTCCAGGCGCCCGAGCACGTCGTCGAGAACGAGCAGGCGCTGGCCAAGGCGGGCGATGACCCCAAGAAGCGCCGCAAGGTGGTGCGCAGGAAGCCGCCGCAGGGCTTCGTGTCCTGGGGCGAGCCCACGTTCGAGCGGCTGGTCGCGGCCGAGCCGGAGCCGCTGAAGTCCCGGTTCACGGTCAGCCACGCCATGGTTCTGAACGTGCTCGGCCGGCCGGGTGACGCCTTTATGGCCATGAAGCACCTGCTGACCGACAACCACGAAGAGCCAGCCCAGCGTCGCGCCCTGATCCACCGCGCCATCCAGATTTACCGGGCGCTGCTGGCCGGCGGCGTGGTCGAGCAGCTGGCCGAGCCGGACGCCTACGGGCGCCGGGCCCGGCTCACCGTGGACCTGCAGTTCGACTTCGCGCTCAACCAGCCGCTGTCTCCGTTCGCGCTGGCCGCCGTCGACCTGCTGGACGCAGCGTCCCCGTCCTACCCGCTGGACGTGCTGTCGGTCATCGAGGCCACCCTGGACAACCCGCGCCAGGTGCTGTCGGCTCAGCAGCACCGGGCCCGCGGCGAGGCCGTTGCGCAGATGAAGGCGGACGGTGTCGAGTACGAGACGCGGATGGAACTGCTGGAGTCGGTGACCTACCCGCGGCCGCTGGAGGACCTGCTCGGGCACGCCTACGGCATCTACCGCCAGGGCCACCCCTGGGTCGACGACCACGAGCTGGCCCCCAAGTCCGTGGTCCGCGACATGTACGAGCGGTCGATGACGTTCACCGAGTACGTCGCGCACTACGGCCTGTCCCGGTCCGAGGGCCTCGTGCTGCGCTACCTGGCCGACGCCTACAAGGCGCTGCGCCAGACCGTCCCGGAGGACGCCAAGACCGAGGAGCTCATCGACCTCATCGAATGGCTGGGCGAGCTGGTCCGCCAGGTCGACTCCAGCCTGATCGACGAGTGGGAGCGGCTGCGCAGCCCCGACGCCGATCCTGGCGCCGAAGCCGCCCGTGACACCGGACCGCCCGCGGTGACCAGCAACGTCCGCGCGTTCCGGGTGCTGGTCCGCAACGCGCTGTTCCGCCGGGTGGAGCTGGCCGCGCTGGGCCACTACGAGGAACTGGGTGAGCTCGACGCGGACAGCGGCTGGGACGCCGACGCCTGGGGCGACGCGATCGAGCCGTACTTCGATGAGCACGACGAGCTCGGCACCGGCCCGGACGCCCGCGGGCCGGCCCTGCTCATCATCGACCAGAGCCCGGCCCGCGAGCACGGCGTCTGGAGGCTGCGACAGATCTTCGACGATCCGGCCGGCCACCACGACTGGGGCATCAGCGCCGAGGCCGACCTGGACGCCTCCGACGAGGCGGGCACGGCGGTACTGCGGATCACGGCCGTCGGGACGCTCTGAGGCGATCGTTATCTTTTAACGTTCCGTGGCCGCCCTCACCGGCCAGGTCCGGCGAGATACCGTTCCACCGTCTCGACCTTGGCGGTGAGCCCGTCGGTGACGCCGGGCCGCAGGTCCGCCTTGAGCACCAGGCTGACCCGGGGGGCCCGGGCCGCCACCGCGTCGACGGCCCGCTTGACCACGGCCATGGCCTCATCCCACTCGCCTTCGACGGTGGTGAACATGGCGTCGGTGCGGTGGGGCAGGCCGCTGGCCCGGACCACCCGGACCGCCTCGGCGACCAGTTCCCCGACGTCTTCCCCGGCTCCGATCGGCGTGACCGAGAACGCGACCAGCATGGCAACTCCCTTCCGCCCCTGGCCGCCCCGTCATGATCGGCGGAAACGGTGAGGCGCATACGCAGTGGATGGACGCCCGTGTAACATGGTGGACATGTCGCGATGCTATTGGCGCTTTGCGCTGGCTCCAGGTGCAGCCAGCCGCGCCCGCCAGCGCTGACGACATTCCTGGAGCCAGACGGACAGAGGCAATCTGCCTCTGTCTTTGTCATTTATGGGCAGACTGGCTCCCGGGCGGTGGGTGTCGGCTCTGCCGGGAGGAGACCCCGATGTCCCACCACACGAGTGATACGCGCATCACCGGCTACGAACCATTGCTCGCGCCAGCCGCGCTGCTGGCCGAGCTCCCGATGGGCGCTGACCGGGAAACCGCGGTCGAGCAGAGCCGCGCCGACATCCGCCAGGTGCTGGACATGACCGATGACCGGCTGCTCGTGATCGTTGGCCCCTGCTCGGTCCACGACCCGGTCGCGGCGCTGGACTACGCGCGACGGCTGGCCGGGGTCCGCCGCTTGCTGAGCGACGACCTGCTCATCGTGATGCGGGTCTACTTCGAGAAGCCGCGCACCGTGACCGGGTGGAAGGGCCTGATCAACGACCCGGCCCTGAACGGCAGCTACGACGTGCACGCCGGCCTGCGGGCCGCGCGCCGCCTGCTGCTGGACATCGTGGAGCTGGGCCTGCCGGTGGCGTGCGAATGGCTGGACCCGGTCACCCCGCAGTACATCGCGGACGCCGTGGCCTGGGGCGCCATCGGCGCGCGGACCACCGAGAGCCAGATTCACCGCCAGCTCGCCTCCGGTCTGTCGATGCCGATGGGCTTCAAGAACGGTACCGACGGCGACGCCCAGGTGGCGATCGACGCCTGCCGGGCCGCCGCGGCCAAACACACGTTCTTCGGGGTCACGCCGGCCGGCGCCGCCGCCGTGGTCACCACCGCGGGCAACCGCGACTGTCACATCATCCTGCGCGGTGGCCGGACCGGCCCGAACTACGGCGCCGGTGACGTCAGCGCGGCGCTTGACCTGGTGTCCAGGGCCAAGCTGCCCCGCCGGGTGATGGTGGACGCCAGCCACGGCAACAGCGAGAAGGACTACCGGCGCCAGTCCATCGTGGCCGAGGCCCTCGCCGAGCAGATCGCCGCGGGCGAGCAGGGTCTGGTGGGGGTCATGCTGGAGAGCTTCCTGCAGGCCGGCCGCCAGGAGCCGGGCCCGCTGGAGGGTCTGGTCTACGGGCAGAGCATCACCGACGGCTGCATGGACATCGACACCACGGTGGAGGTGCTCAACGGCCTGGCCGCCGCGGTCCGCAAGCGCCGTGGCGAGGTTCCCGGGCGCACTGACCGCGAGGCCGCCGGCCAGCCCTGCGCCACCGCCCGCGCCTGACCATGCGCCGGGCCGCACCAGCGGCCACCGCGCCGTACACTGTGGGCATCGCCGTGCTGACCAGTCCATTTGATCATCCGGTCGTTACGGCCCGGGCCCGGATGGACACCCGGCGTCCGGGCCCGCATGCCAGATGCACCCGGAGGTAGCCGAATGGGCCTTGGACGCAGCGAGCAGCGCCTGCTCAGCCAGATCGAGCGCGCGCTCCGCGGTTCGGACCCCCAACTCGCCGCCGCGCTGGTCACTTTCAACCGGCGCCGGTCGCACCTGCAGATGCCGCTCCGCGAACGCCTGCGGCCGTCGCGGGTGGTTCAGTACGCACCCGTGGCGCTGGGCGTCTTCGTCCTGTCCATGATCCTGGTCTCGGTCACCATGCTCAGCCGCCCGGGGCAGGCCTCCGGCCCGGCCGACGCCGCCTGCGGTATCGCCTACGTGCCGGGCTGCCCGTCCGCCTCCGCGCACGCCGTCCACCGCGCCACCGACCGGTAGGCGACTCCCGTCCCACCCGTCGCAGTGGCGGTGGGCTGCGTTCTTTCGCCGGAACTTTTTCAAACCCAGAACGATAGAAATGCCGTAGATGGGTTAGCAGCTTCTCACCATGACCGACGAGAAGCCCCGGAGAGACCGGCATGACCCTGGCGGCGGGTGAACAGCGAACGCTGGCCAAGATCGAGGGAAACCTGCGTCGTTCCGATCCGAAGCTCGCCGCGATGCTGTCCACCTTCAACCGCCTCACGCGGGCCGAAGAGATGCCCCGGCGTGAGTTTCTGGCCGCCCCCGCCCGGTTGCGTCACTCCGGCACCAGGCGCCTCCCCAGCCAGGGCCATTACCCCAGTGCCAGCCGCCTCACCGATCCCGCCCGTTACCACCGGGCGTCGCGGATCTCCAGGATTCTGCCGGTGGTCATCGCGGTCTGCGCGCTGGGACTGATGATCGTGCTGTTCTCCGCGGTCGACCACGGCCGCTCCGCGGCCGTCCCCTCCGGGCCGGCCACCACGTGCCACGTCGTGCTGGCCGGCTGCCGGTCCGCCGTGCCCGCCAACCACATCCCCTGACCAGTGGGCCCGGCCAGTGGACCCGGCCGGCGTGCCAGTGAGTGACCTGCCCGTCCTGGCTAGAGTTGGCCTCATGGATGCCCGTACGTACGTCGAGGAGAACGCCGGCGCCTTCTTCGCGGACCTGAAGGAATGGCTGGCCATTCCCTCGATATCCGCGGATCCGGCCCGCCGCGATGACGTACGCCGGTCCGCCGAATGGCTCGCCGCCCGGCTGCGCACGACCGGCTTCCCGGTCACGGAGATCTGGGAGACCGGGCCGTTCCCGGGGGCCGGCGACGCCGGCCAGCCCGCGGTGTTCGCCGAGTGGCCGGCCGCTGATCCGGGCGCGCCCACCGTGCTCATCTACGGCCACCACGACGTGCAGCCGGTCGACCCGCTGGCCGAATGGCACAGCCCGCCCTTTGAACCAGTCGAGCAGGACGGGCAGATTCTGGCTCGCGGCGCCTCGGACGACAAGGGCCAGGTGCTGTTCCACGCGCTCGGTGTGAGCGCCAGCCTGGCCGCGTCCGGCCGGGACGCCCCGCCGGTCACCCTCAGGCTGCTGATCGAAGGCGAGGAGGAATCCGGTTCTCCGCACTTCGCGGAGCTGCTGCGCCGGGAACGGGCCCGCCTCGGCTGTGACCTGATCGTGGTCTCCGACACCACGATGTGGGCGCGGGACGTGCCGTCCATGTGCACCGGCATGCGCGGCCTGGTCGACGCCCAGCTCGACGTGACCGGGCCCGTCCGTGACCTGCACTCGGGGTCGTTCGGCGGGGCGGTGCCCAATCCGCTGCGGGCCCTGGCCGGGTTGCTGGACGGCCTGCACGACGAGGCGGGCCGGGTGACGCTGCCCCGGTTCTACGACCGGGTGCTGCCGCTCAGCGACACCGAGCGGGACACCTTCGCCCGCCTCCCGTTCGACGAGGAGGCCTGGCTGGCGCAGGCGGGAGACAGCCGGGCCGCCACCGGCGAGCAGGGCTTCACCACCCTGGAGCGGATCTGGGCCCGGCCCACCGCCGAGATCAACGGCATGTGGGGCGGTCACACCGGGCCCGGCACCAAGACCATCATCCCGCGGGAGGCGCACGCCAAGCTGTCGTTCCGGCTGGTCGCCGACCAGGACCCGGCCGACGTGATCACCGCCCTGGGGGAGTACGTGGCCGACCACACGCCGCCCGGCGTCGAGGTCAGGGTGACGTTCGCCGGTCCTGGCGTGCGTCCTTCCCACTCGCCGGTGGACTCCCCGGCGGTGCGGGCCGCGCGAGCGGCCCTGGGCCGGGCGTTCGGCCGCGAGGTCCTGTTCACCCGTGAGGGCGGCAGCGGGCCGGAGGCTGACCTGGCTGAGATCCTCGGCGCCCCGCTGGTGTTCGTCGCGGTCGGCCTGGACGCCGACCGCATCCACGCCCCGAACGAAAAGGTGGACATGGATCTCCTGCTCAAGGGGGCCGAAGCCGCCGCCTACCTGTGGCAGGACCTCGCCGCGTCCGCCTCCGCGTCCGCGTCCGCGCCCGGCGCCGGCTCCGAGCCGCGCCGGTGACCGCCGGCCGGACCGAGGGCCTGCTCGGCCCGCTGATGCTGGCCCGGGAGACCGTCGACCGGGCCAGCGAGCTGCGCGCCGACCCGGAGTGGCTGGACGCGGCCTGGGCCCGCCCGGAGACCCGGGTGCTGGTGGTGGACCACGGCCGGGCCGTGGCCCGGATGACCGGCGTCCGGGCCGAGCTGGTGTTCCTCCCGCCCAGCCAGGCGCCGCCCGGCCTCCGCTTCCTGCTTGGCGTTGACGATGAGCGGATCGCCTACTTCGGGGTCGCCGCTCCGCTGCCGGGCACGGACGCCGGCGCTCCAGCCGGCGGCCGCGGAACCGGGCCGGGCCGGGACGGCCAGGCCGCCGGGGACGATGTCCCGCGGCCGGTGTCGCTGCGCGAGGCCGGCTCGCTGCTCGGCGACCGGGACGCCGGCCTGCTGACCCACGCCGTGGCCCTGGCCAACTGGCACGACACGCACACCCACTGCCCGATCGACGGCACGCCGACCGTGGTCAATCCGGGCGGTCACTCGACCACCTGCCCGGCCGACGGCACCGAGCACTTCCCGCGGACCGACCCAGCCGTGATCATGCTGGTCAGCGACCCCGAGGACCGTTGCCTGCTGGCCCGGAACAAGGCGTGGCCGCAGGGCCGGGTGTCGATCCTGGCCGGGTTCGTCGACCCGGGGGAGTCGGCCGAGCACGCGGTGATCCGCGAAGTGCACGAGGAGATCGGCGTCGCCGTCGAGCGTGTGACCTATCTGGGCAGCCAGCCGTGGCCGCTGCCCCGCAGCCTGATGCTCGGCTACCGCGCCCACGCCGTCGGTGACCTCACCATCCGCGTGGACGCGGACGAGATCTCCGAGGCGCGCTGGTATTCACGGGACGAGCTGATCGGGGTCCTGGCGGCGGGGAAACTGGCGCTGCCGCCCGCCGTCTCCATCGCCCGCCGCATCATCGAAGCCTGGTACGGCGGCGAACTGCCCGACGGCGCCAGCGCCTGGACCCGCTAGGCGCACGGTCCGGCGCCACTGCGCCGCAGGCCCGCCCCGCCGGTCGCGTCCCTCCGTCACGGCTGGCTGTCCCTGCAATCTTGATTAAACAGACCTGGTAAGTAGGATATGGTTATGATCTCCGCTTTGCGTCTTGTGCGGCGCGGCCACGTGGATCTCCTCCGGGTGGCCAGCGCCCAGTGTCCGGTGCCGCGCTGACCGATCCGCCATCCGCTGGACCGGCTGTCGCGTACCGGGATGAGGGGCCGCCCGCTCTGCTCGCAAAGGAGTCATGAATGCCGACCGACCTGCTCACCGCCAAGGTGCTCCCGATCCCGGGCCCCGCTCGGGCCGTGGCCGCCGAGGCGGGAACGAGCCAGACCGCCGCGATCGAACTGCCCGCCGACCTGGACCGCCCGGCCGGACCGAGCGGGACGGGCTCACCCGGCACGCTGCTGGCCGTGGTCCCGATCCCCGGCACCGGCAGCTCGCTGGCCATCGTCGGCTATACGGTCAGCGCCGGGCCGGCCCGCGACCGGGCGCGCCCGGCGGGACGGGCCGGCGACGGCGCTCTGGTCGTGGACCACGCCCGCCGCCGCGTGTGGCTGGGCGGCCGGGAAGTGCAGCTCACCTACCAGGAGTTCGAGCTGCTCGCGTTTCTGAGCGCCCATCCCGCCCGGGTGTTCAGCCGCGCCGACCTGCTGGAACGGGTGTGGAGTCAACGGGAGAACTCGCGGCACCCCACCCGCACGGTGGACGTGCACGTGAGCCGGCTGCGGCGCAAACTCGGCCCCGCCTTCAGCCAGTGCCTGACCACCGAGCACCGGGTGGGTTACCGCTTCGACCCCACCGCGGATCTCGGCGCCTGACCGAGAGACCAGCGGGCGTCCTGTGCTCGCGGCGGCCATCAGTCGATCGCGGGTGGCGCTACAGGCCGCCCTTGCCGATGCACAACTGGTGGGTCGTACTGTTCCATCCCCCGTCGTACGTCGGGTCTGGACCCCCAACCGAGCTACTGAGAGGGTTAGGCAGCACTGACCCGTAAGGTGGGTCCGCTGAGCCGCGCAGGCCGCCGTTTGGGTTGCCAACTCCGACCCATTGCCCAGACCCGTCCTCGATCGACCAGGACTGGCACGACATGTTCATGTAGGACAATGGCTGCACCACGGTCAGGCCGCTGGTCTCACTGCCAATGGAAGACTTGCTGAACGAGGTGGCACCACTGCCGGTGGAGACGCCTACGATCCTTCCGTCGATCGTGATGTTGAAGGTGCTTCCGGACACGCGCGAGATGCCATAGGTATGCCAGGCGTTATCAGGAGCGATGTTCGCGATGACATGAGTATCCGCGGGCGGCGAATCAGGCCCGGTTCCATCTTCCCAGAACTGGAAGTACGCCTGGCAGCCGCAACCCGGCGATCCATCAGGCAGCTGCCACTGCGGAGACTCATAACCGTCACGCAGCCCTACTTCGA
>DASWVA010000225.1:0-3375 GCA_036401415.1 Streptosporangiaceae bacterium | reverse complement strand
TGCGGCGTGAAGCCCTCCGGCATGGTGACCTGGGTCTCAACGATCTGCTTGACCGCTTCCAGGCTGATCGCGGTGGGCACCCCGGTGTGGTTGACCGGCCGTTCCTCCGGCTCCGGCTTGCGGACCGCGCCGGGTTCGGGCGGCTTCTGGGCCGCCTCGCGGGTCTCGGTGAAGGCCCGCTCCAGCTGCCGCTGGTAGTCCCGCAGGGCCGCTTCGGCCTCTTCCATGGTGATGTCGCCCCGGCCGATCAGCGACTCGGTGTACAGCTTGCGGGTGGACCGCTTGGCCTCGATCAGGTCGTACATCAGCGGCTGGGTGAACGAGGGGTTGTCGGCCTCGTTGTGGCCGCGGCGCCGGTAGCAGACCAGGTCGATCACGACGTCCTTGTGGAACGACTGCCGGTACTCGAACGCCAGATGGCCCACCCGGACCACGGCCTCCGGGTCGTCCCCGTTCACGTGGAAGATCGGCGCCTGGATCATCCGGGCCACGTCGGTGGCGTACTGGGTGGATCGGCCCGACTGCGGGCCGGTGGTGAAGCCGAGCTGGTTGTTGACCACGATGTGCACGGTGCCGCCGGTGCGGTAGCCCCGCAGCTGGGACAGGTTCAGCGTCTCGGCCACCACGCCCTGGCCCGCGAACGCCGCGTCGCCGTGCATCATGACCGGCAGTACGGTGAACCCGCCCTCACCGCCCTTGTCCAGCACGTCCTGCTTGGCCCGGACCACACCCTCCATCACCGGGTCCACGGCCTCCAGGTGGCTGGGGTTGGCCACCAGCGTGGTCTTGATCTGCGGGCCTGCTGGGCTGTGGTACACGCCCTCGGCGCCCAAGTGGTACTTGACGTCGCCCGACCCCTGCGTGCTGCGGGGGTCCATGTTGCCCTCGAACTCGTTGAAGATCTGCCCGTAGGACTTGCCCACGATGTTGGCCAGCACGTTGAGCCGGCCGCGGTGGGACATGGCCAGCACGGACTCGTCCAGGCCCGCGTCCGCGGCCTCGGTGAGCACCGTGTCCAGCAGCGGGATCAGCGACTCCGCGCCTTCGAGCGAGAACCGGCGCTGACCCACGAACTTGGTCTGCAGGAACATCTCGAACGCCTCGGCCACGTTCAGCCGGGACAGAATGTTCAGCTGCTCGTCGTGCTCAGGGCGCTGGTGCGGCCCCTCGATCCGGGCCTGGATCCAGGCCCGCTCGTCCGGCTCCTGGATGTGCATGTACTCGACGCCGACCGTGCGGCAGTAGGAGTCGCGCAGCACGCCCAGGATCTTGCGCAGCTTCATCAGCGGCCGGCCGCCGAAGCCGCCGGTGGCGAACTCCCGCTCCAGGTCCCACAGGGTCAGCCCGTGCTGGTTGATGTCCAGGTCGGGGTGCTTGCGCTGCGGGAACTCCAGGGGGTTGGTGTCGGCCATGAGGTGGCCGCGCACCCGGTAGGCGTGGATCAGTTCCTGCACCCGCGCGGGCTTGGTGATGTCGTCCTCGTGCCCGGCGGAGATGTCCCGGACCCAGCGGACCGGCTCATACGGGATCTGCAACGCGGTGAAGATCTCGTCGTAGAAGCCGTCGTCGCCCAGCATCACCTGGTGGATGCGCTGCAGGAACTCGCCGGACTGAGCCCCCTGGATGATCCGGTGGTCATAGGTGGAGGTCATCGTGACCTGGCGGCTGACGGCCAGCCGGGCCAGCGTCTCCTCCGACGCGCCCTGGTAGGCGGCCGGGTACTCCATGGCGCCGACTCCGACGATGCAGCCCTGCCCGGTCATCAGCCGGGGGATGGAGTGCTCGGTGCCGATCGTGCCCGGGTTGGTCAGGCTGATCGTGGTGCCCGCGAAGTCGTCGACGGTCAGCTTGCCGGTGCGCGCCTTGCGCACCACGTCCTCGTACGCGGTCCAGAACTGCCGGAAGTCCATGGTCTCGGCGCCCTTGATGTTGGGCACCAGCAGCTGGCGTGACCCGTCGTCCTTGGCCACGTCGATGGCCAGGCCCAGGTTGACGTGCTCGGGCTGGACCAGGACGGGCTTGCCGTCGTCTTCGGCGAACGAGTCGTTCATCGCGGGCACGGCGGCCAGCGCGCGGACCACCGCGAACCCGATCAGGTGGGTGAACGACACCTTGCCGCCCCGGCCCCGCTTGAGGTGGTTGTTGATGACGATGCGGTTGTCGATGAGCAGCTTGGCCGGAATGTCCCGGACGCTGGTCGCGGTGGGCACGGCCAGGCTGCCGGACATGTTGACCGCGGTCCGGGCAGCGGCGCCGCGCAGCCGGCTACGCTGCGCGCCCGCCGGGGGCGCGGGTGCGGGTGCGGAAGCCGCGGGCGGCGCGGGAGCCGGCGGTGCCGGGGGCTGCGGAGCGGGCAAGGCCGGGGCGGAAGCGGTGACCGGGGGGGTGGCCGGGGCCTGCGCGGCGCCGTTCGCGTTCCCGCTGGCGGCGGGGCTGGCCCCGTTGGTACCGGTGCTGGCCCCGTTACCGTTGGCCGGGGCGGCCGCCTCGTCGCTGCCGGTGCCGTAGTCGGAGAAGAAGCTCCACCACGCCTGGTCGACGGAGCCAGGATCAGCCAGGTAGCGCTGGTACAGCTCGTCCACCAGCCACTGGTTGGCACCGAAGTCGGAGCCGGTCAGCTGCGGATCGGCCCCGTGAGGGCCGCCCGGCTGCTCTGCCCCGGCCCGTGCTCCGGGCCTCGGTTCTGATTCGCTGAGATCCGCGCTTGCTCGCGGTGACTCAGAAGTCACGGCGGATATCGCCTACTTCCGCAGCTTGAAAGCGATCCTGGCTAGGTCTCCAGGTTACCCGGGCGCGCCGGCGCCGGGGTGGTAAGCGACCCGAGGATAACCACGGTGAACGTGGCGCACGTCACCACCGGATGACCGGGAGCGAACGCCGGCGGCAATCACCGGCTTGATCACGGTGGCGGGAGGTACGATCGCCGCGTAGGGGACATAGACCGCCTTCCCCCTCCCTGCTGGGCCTACCCTTCCCAGCCCCCTCGAGGAAAAGGTGAGTACGACCGGCAACCCCTGGGATGACGGATCACCGCGTCCCCGACGTGCGCGTCCGGGCCGGCCGCCGGGCGTGGCGCCGGCCCCGCGTACCCCCGGCGACGGCGCCCCGTACGGCCTGGGCGCCGAGCCGCCCGGCCCCGGGTATCCGGTGGCTCACGACGACCCGGGCCCCGGCCCGGATTACCCGTACGAGGCGGCCCGCCCGTACGAGGACGGGCCCGGGTACCCCTACCCGGGCGGGAACGGCGCCCGGCCCGACCTGAGCACGGGCTACCTGTACGTCTCCCGCGGCGGCTACGCCCCGGAACCACGGCCCGGCTACGAGCCGGGGTTCCCGGACTATGATCCGGAGCCGGCCGGGCCGCCCGACCTGTAC
>DASWVA010000224.1:0-5264 GCA_036401415.1 Streptosporangiaceae bacterium | reverse complement strand
CTGGGCCGGCTGGGCACGATCGCCAGCGTGATCGTGGGCGTGGTCGTGCTGGCGCTGGTGCTGTCGGCCATCCATCTGCTGCCCCAGCTGCGTAACCCGTTCGCCGAGACCACCACCGACCGCAGCCAGCCGGTGGTGCTGAAGTCAATCAGCGCGCTCAGCCGCTTTGAAGCCGCCAGCGGCGCGTTCGAGGTCGTGGTCGACCTGAAGAGCCATTCCATGCTGCCGTCGTTCATCGAAGGCACGGACACGTTGTTCGTAGGTCAGGGCACCGATATCGCGTACGTGGACTTTTCCCAGCTGAAGGGCCGGGCCATTACCGTTTCACCGGACCGGGCCACGGTGACCGTGTCGCTGCCCCGGGCTCAGCTGGAACCCGCCGTGCTGAACGTGCACCAGTCGTACGTGTTCGCGCAGCAGCAGGGCCTGGCCAACCGGATCGGGAACTTCTTCTCCGGTAACCCGGACAATGAGCAGAAGGTCTACGAGGCCGCCCAGACCAAGATCCAGAACGCGGCCCGCAGCAGTCAGCTGCTGACCGAGGCCCAGAAGAACACCCAGTCCATGCTGACCGGCATGCTCAGGTCACTGGGCTTCCAGCAGGTCAGGGTGACGTTCGGGCCGAGCTAGCCAGCCGCGGAAGGAGCTAGCCAGCCGCGACCGGATACGGGGTGATGGACACGGTGATGTTGTCCACGCCGCCCGCCTCCACCGCGAAGCGGACCATGGCCGCGGCGGCGGCTCCCGGCTCGGTCAGCGCGCCGGGCAGACCCAGGGCCGCCAGCTTGCCGCCGTCGGGATCGTAGTTCCACAGGCCGTCCGAGCAGAGCAGCAGGACGCCCGGACCCGGCGGGGTGAACCGCGCCACGTGCGGGGACGTGTCGCGGGCGCCCACGCCAATCCAGCGGGTGACCACATGGGCCTGCGGTGAGTCGAGCGCCTCGGACTCGGGCAGCAGACCCTGGGCGACCATCTCCTCAGCCAGCGAGTCGTCCCGGGTAAGCTGCTGCGCGACCGGGTCGGGGGTGGCGTCGAGCCAGTAGGCCCGGCTGTCCCCCAGCCAGCACAAGGTGACCGTGCCGCCGGCCACGACCGCGGACACGTACGTCGCGGCCGGGGTCTCCCCCGGCGCCCCGGCCAGGCCGGCCACCGCCTCCCGGGCGGCGGTCACGGCCTGCCCGGAACTTTCGGCCGGGTCGGTCCCGGTCTGCGCGGCCGCGGCCAGCGACTGCACCGCGGCGGTGACCGCGGCCAGGGACGCTTCGTCCGGGCGGTCCGCACTGGAGACCCCGTCGCAGACCACGGAGATGGCCACCGGGCCGTCCGCGGTCTCCACCGTGGCCAGCGCCACCGCGTCCTCGTTGCGCTCGTGCCGCAGGCCGCGGTCGCTGACCGCCGCCACCAGCCCGAGGTCCAGTTCCTCATGGTCGCGGGGGTTCGAAGTCTCCCCCGCGGCGCCGTCGCTCACGACGATCGAATTCATGACCATGGCCATCGCAGATTCACCATGTGCCCGCTCCCGTCTCCACCATGGCCATTGTGGCCCACACCAGCTAGGGCACGATCCCATAAACCAGCTTTAGCGACAAACGGAGGCGTCATTTCCAGTGGCCGAGGGGCAGGGGGCCCCGGCCCAGGACGGTTCTGATCGCGAAGGTGGAGTGGGCGCTGGTGACCTGGGGGATGGCGAGGAGCTGGGCCAGCAGGAGCTGTTCGTAGGCGGCCAGGTCGGGGACGGCGACCTCGATGAAGAAGTCGGCCGAGCCGGCGACCAGGTAGCAGGCGACCACGGCCGGGATCGCGGTCAGCGCCGCCTCGATGCGCCCCGAGGTCTCCTTGGAGTGGCCTTCCACCTTCAGCTCGATGAACACGGTCAGGCCCAGGCCGGCCCGCACCCGGTCCACTTCGGCCCGGTAGCCCGCGATGATCCCGCTGGCCTCAAGGGCCTTGACCCGGCGCAGGCAGGCCGACGGGGACAGCGAAATGGATTCGGCGAGGTCCACGTTGGGCAGTCGGCCGTCAATCTGGAGCCGGCTAACGATGGCATGATCGGTACTGTCTGGGGCGTGGTGAGCAACATCTGGCGGCATTTCTGCAGTCTCGCGATGCTTGGTTGCGTCAGATGGCTCGTACAGCGCTGACTTTGCCATCGCGTGCCGCGGGTTTCCTGTCACGCTGAAGGCATGCCGGAACGCCCTTCGCTCCACCTGTCAGTGCCCCGCGGCATCGCGCTGTACGTGGGTGCCCTGCTCGGGCCGGGACTGCTGCTGCCGGGACTGGCCGCCCGGGAAGCCGGCCCGGCGTCGATCGTGGCCTGGGCCGGGCTGCGGCCCGGTGGCCGGGCGCGTCGCGGGCTGGTCCTTCCTGGCCGGGGTGATCGGGGGTGCGCCGGTGGTCTGCCTGATCGGCGCCGGTTACGTGACCCGACAGACCGGAGGCGGCCTGCTGGCCCGGTGCGGTCGGCGCCGCACTGCTGCTGATCGTGCTGGGGCTGGCCCTGGGCGGGGTGCGGGCCAGCAGCACCGCTCAGCTGGTGCTGGTGACGCTGCTGATCGTCATCATCGCGGTTGCGGTGGGCGGCGCCGCGCCGGGCGCGCGGGCCGATCACTGGGCCCCGTTCGCGCCGCACGGCTGGGCCTCGACCGGACCGGCCGCGGCCACGCTCATGCTGTCGTTCGTGGGCTGGGAGGCCGTGGCCCCGCTGACCACCCGGTTCCGCGACCCGGACCGCCAGCTGCCGCGGGTCATCGGCGCCGCGTTCGGGGTGACCACGGTTCTCTACCTGGCCCTGGCGGTGACCACGATCGCCGTGCTGGGCCCGGCCGCGGGCACCGATGTGCCGCTGGCCAGCCTGCTGGTCCGCTCGGCGGGGGCGGCCGGCCGGGTGGCCGCCGCGGTCGCGGCCGTGGTTCTCACCCTCGGCGCGGTCAACGCCTACCTGTCCGGGGCGGCCGCGATGGCTCCCCGGCTGGTGGGCCGCCCGCCGGATGCGGGCTCCGGAACGCGCTCCCGGCCCGTTCTGGCGGCCAGTGCCCTGGCCGGCCTGGTGGTGATCGCCCTTTACGCGGCCGGCCTGGTGAGCACCACCCAGCTGATCGGGCTGCCCACCACGCTGTTCCTGGTGGTCTACCTGGGCTGCATGGTGTCCGCGGCGCGGACCCTGCGAGGCCGGACGCGCGGCGCGGCGGTGGGTTCGGCGATGGCGGTGCTTGTCATGCTGGCGTTCTGCGGGTGGCTGCTGGTGGTGGCGGGCGCGGTGGCCGCAGCGGCGGCCGCCGGCCCGCGGCGCGGCCAGAGGCGGGGGCGGGGGCGTCAGGCGTCGTGCTCCTGCTGGTCACCACCCCACTCGGTGTGGAAGGTGCCTTCGGAGTCCAGCCGGCGGTAGGTGTGGGCCCCGAAGTAGTCGCGCAGACCCTGGATGAGCGCGGCGGGCAGCCGTCTGGACCGCAGGCCGTCGTAGTAGGCCAGCGAGGAGGAGAACGCGGGCGACGGGATGCCGGCCGCGGCGGCCATGGCCACCCCCCGCCGCCAGCTGTCCACCCCGTTGCGCACCGCGTCGGCGAAGTAGGGCGCAACTAGCAGGCTGGTCAGAGCCGGGTCCTCGTCGTAGGCGGATCGGATGCGGTCCAGGAAGCGGGCCCGGATGATGCAGCCGCCGCGCCAGATGGTGGCCATGGCGCCGCGGTCGAGGTCCCAGCCGTACTCCTCACTGCCCGCCGCGATCTGGTCGAAGCCCTGGGCGTAGGCGACCACCTTGGACGCGTACAGGGCCCGGCGCACGTCCTCGATGAAGGCGTCCCGGTCCGTGATGTCCAGGGCGTTGCGGTCAGTGCCGAAGGCGTCGCGGGCCGCCTGCCGCTGGTCGGCGTGGCCGGACAGCGAGCGCGCGAACGTGGCCTCGGCGATACCGGTGATCGGGATGCCCAGGTCCAGCGCGCTCTGCACGGTCCAGCGGCCGGTGCCCTTCTGCTCGGCCTGGTCCAGCACCACGTCCACGAACGGCTCACCGGTGCGGGCGTCGGTGTGAAGGAGCACCTCGGCGGTGATCTGAATCAGGTAGGAATCCAGGTCACCTTCGTTCCAGGTGCGGAAGATCTCGCCGATCTCGGCCGGGGTGGCGCCCAGACCGGCGCGGAGCAGGTCGTAGGCCTCGGCGATGAGCTGCATGTCGGCGTACTCGATGCCGTTGTGCACCATCTTGACGAAGTGCCCGGCCCCGTCCGGGCCGACGTGGACGCAGCACGGCGTGCCGTCGACCACGGCCGCGATCGACTCCAGGATCGGGCCCAGCTTCTGGTAGGACTCGCTGGAGCCGCCGGGCATGATGCTGGGCCCGTTGAGGGCGCCTTCCTCCCCGCCGGACACCCCGCAGCCCACGAAGTGCAGGCCGTGCCCACGCAGCGCGTGCTCGCGCCGGCGGGTGTCCATGAAGTGCGCGTTCCCGCAGTCGACGACGATGTCACCCTGGTCCAGCAGCGGGATGAGCTCGTCGATCACCGCGTCGGTGGCCGGGCCGGCCTGAACCATGATGATGATGGCCCGGGGCCGCTCCAGGCTGGCCACGAAGTCCGCCATCGACTCGCTCGGCGCGAACGTGCCGTCGTCGCCGTGGTCTTTGACCAGGCTGCGGGTTCTTTCCGGTGAGCGGTTGTGCAGCGCGACGGTGTACCCGTGGCGGGCCAGGTTCCGCGCCAGGTTGCGGCCCATGACGGCCAGGCCGGTGACGCCGATCTCTGCCTGCGTGCTGTGGTCGCTCATTGGTCACTCCCGGTTCGGGGCGGTCCGCTCGCTACTGGCGACCCTAACGCGTGGCGGCCAGCCGCCCTGGATGGGAGGCTGGCCGCCGGGTCATGACCGTGTCGGGGTCAGGTTGGTGTGATCAGGGCAGGGACCATTGCTGATTGGCGCCGCCCGTGCAGTCCCAGATCTCCAGCTGGGTGCCGGGGGTCGTCGACCAGCCCGTGTCGTCGAGACACTTGTTGGACTGCGGGTTGTAGAGCGACCCGTTGGATTGCGGGATGAAGACCTGGGCGCCGGTGTTGTTGCAGTCGTACAGGTCCACCGTGGTGCCGTCGGCCGTGCCACCGCCGTTGATGTCCAGGCACTTCCCGAGGGCGTGCAGGGTGCTGCCGGCCTGGACCACCGTCCACTGCTGGGCGTTGGTGCCGTTGCAGGTGTAGACCTGCACCGGGGTAAAGTCGGCGGCGTTCGCGCCGCGGACGTCGACACACAGGCCGCCGTAACCGACGATCGGGCCGGTCCCG
>DASWVA010000223.1:0-8515 GCA_036401415.1 Streptosporangiaceae bacterium | reverse complement strand
GCCGCTTCGGGGTTGGAGCCGATGGCGTAGGTGTACCGGCCGAACCGGGTGTAGGCCAGGATCAGCCCGAACAGCAGGGTGACCAGGAACGAGATGATGATCAGCCACTGCACGCCGCCCAGGCTGCCCTGGCCGATCGAGCTGCCCAGCGTGTTCGGCACGGTGGCCAGGTCGTGGCCGCCCGTGATCAGGTAACTCAGGCCCTCCGCGCCGCCCAGCCCGGCCAGCGTCGCGATCAGCGGAGGGATCTTCAGCTTGGCCACCATGAAACCCTGCATCAGCCCGTAGCCGCCGCCGGTGGCCAGGCCGATGAGGACCCCGACCCAGATCGTGCCCAGGCCGGCGTTGGTGCCGCCGTGGTGCACGTAGTACTCGCCGGCCACCACGCCCGACAGCACCAGCACGAAACCGACGGACAGGTCGATGCCGGCGGTCAGGATCACGAACGTCTCGCCGACCGCCATGACCAGGAACGGCGCCGCCCCCTGGGTGATCAGGGACAGGTTGCTGGTGGTCAGGAACTTACCCGGGGCGAGCCCGGTGAACACCGCCATCAGCACGATCAGGGCAATGAAGGTCCACGACTCGTTGGCGGTGAAGGTCCGCTTGACCAGGTGCTGCAGGCCAGCGCGCGATCGAGGCGGGCGGGGAGCCGGAGCTTTCGTGCCGTGGCTGGCCGGGCCGGTGTCCGCCGCGGCGTTGGTGCCGGTCATACCGCACCTCCTCCGTGGTCGCTGGCGGTGGCCGTGGGGTCTTCGTCCTCGGTGGTCAGCGCGCCGGTCATGGCCCCGACCAGCTGCTCGACGCCGGAGTCGGCGGCCCGGAACCGGGCCACCCGGCGGCCCATCCTGAGCACCTCCACCCGGTCGGCGACGGCCAGCACCTCCGGCATGTTGTGGCTGATCAGCACGATGCACAGGCCGCGGTCGCGGATCCGCTTGATGTTGTCGAGCACCCGTTCACGCTGGACCACGCCGAGGGCGGCGGTGGGCTCGTCCATGAAGATGATCTTGCTGGCGTAGGCCACGGCCCGGGCCACCGCCACCGACTGGCGCTGGCCACCGGACAGCGAGGCGACCGGCGCGCCCACGTCGGGCAGGTCGACGCCGAGCTCGGAGAACGCCGCCACCGCCCGCCGCCTCATCTCGGGCTTGTTCAGGATGTGCAGCGCCCGCAGCCGGTAGATCTCCCGGCCCAGGTGCAGGTTGGCCGCGGCGTCGAGATCGGGCGCCAGCGCCAGGTCCTGGTAAACGGTCTCGATGCCGTGCCGCCGGGCGTCGAGCGGGCTGCCCAGCGTGATGGGCTGACCTTCGAAGAAGATCTGCCCTGCGTCCGGCTTGATGGCCCCGGACAGGGTTTTGACCAGGGTGCTCTTGCCCGCACCGTTGTCTCCGATCAGCGCCGTCACCTCACCGGGGTAAGCGGTGAAGCTGGCGCCGTCCAGGGCCAGCACCTGGCCGTAGTGCTTGACCAGGTTGCGCGCGTCGAGCAGTGGCTCAGCCTCCGCCAAGGATGTGCCCCTTCCACTCCGTCGTGTCACCGTACGTTGGTAACGTTCCCATCATGTGGCGTGATTCTTTAAGCGCTCGGCACGGATGTCAAGAGGGCGCGGCCACTAGCCCTTAATCGATGTCTGGCCTTAACATCGTGCGCAGTGGCCGGTGGATGGTGAGTCCGGCCGGGCGCGAGCCGTGCGGTGCGACGGTGGAGTGGGGGCGTCTTTGCGGCAACAAGCTGATAACGTTCCCATTTCCGGTGAGCGGGCAGCACTGAGAGGCGGGCGCGGTTGATGGGCGGGCGGCGGTGAACAAACGGCCGACCATGCGGGACGTGGCCACCGCGGCCGGGGTGAGCCTGATGACCGTCTCCCGCGTGGTCAACGGCGAACCGGGCGTGCTGCCGGAGACCGCGGCGCGGGTTGAGCGGGCCATCCGCCGGCTCGGCTACCAGCGCAACGACATGGCCCGGCAGCTGCGGCGCAAGGGCCAGCTCACCGAGACCATCGGCCTGCTCGTGGACGACCTGGCCAACCCGTTCTTCGCCGCGCTGACCCGGGCCGTGGAGGACGTGGCCCGGCTGCACGACTGCGTGGTGCTCATCGGCAGTTCGAACGACAGCCTGGCCCGCGAGAAGGAGGTCGTGTCGGCGTTCTGCGCCCGCCGGGTGGACGGGCTGATCGTGGTGCCGGTGGCCGGCAGCCACCGGTTCCTCCGGGACCAGCAGGAACTCGGGGTCAAGGTGGTCTGCGTGGACCGCCCGGCCGAGAACCTGGACGCCGACACCGTCCTGGTCGACAACCGCCGCGGCGCCTACCAGGCGGTCCGGCACCTGCTGGACCAGGGCCACCGGCGGATCGGCTACCTCGGGGACCGGGAGGACATCTGGGCCATCCGGGAGCGGTTCATCGGGTTCACCGAGGCGTTCGCCGCCGACGGCCTGGCCCCGGAGCCCGCCCTGGTCCGGCACGGGTTGCGCGGCCGTGCCGATGCGACCCGGGCGGCCCTGGACCTGATGCGGCGGCCGGCCCCGCCGACCGCCCTGTTCGCCAGCAACGACCTGGTCACCATGGGTACGGTCGACGCGCTGTACCGCCCGCGCCAGCAGCGCGCCACGGTGGCCCTGGTCGGCTTCGACGAGTTCGCGCTGGCCGACAAGCTCACGCCCCCGGTCACGGTCGTCGCCCAGGACCCGACCACGATCGGGGCCACCGCCGCCCAGTTGCTGTTCGGCCGGATCGCCGGGGACACCACCCCGCCGCGGGAGGTCGTGCTGCTGACCCGCCTGGTCATCCGCGGTTCCGGCGAGATCGCGCCCGCCTCAGCCTGACTGCGGGCGTGGTGAGGATGGTCACCGGCCCACGGGGCATAGCGGCGGTCCAGGGGCGGTTGACATGGTTGTGCCCAGCGCTCCCGCTCCGTCCCGCGATGAATGCGCCGTGCTGAGGGACGGGTCGGAGGTGCTCATCCGGCCGGTGCGCGCGGGTGACGCCGGCCTGCTGGCCGCGGGGTTCGCCCGGCTCAGCCCGGAGTCCCGGCGGCTGCGGTTCCTGACCGCCAAGGACACGCTGCGGCCCGCCGAACTGCGCTACCTGACCGACGTCGACCACCACGACCACGAGGCCCTCGGCGCCCTGGACCCGGCCGACGGGCAGGGCGTGGGCATCGCCCGCTACATCCGCGACGCGGCCGACCCGCGGACGGCGGAGATCGCGGTCACGATCGCGGACGGCTGGCAGGGCCGGGGGCTCGGCACCGAGCTGGTGTCCCGGCTGGCCGGACGCGCCCGCCGCGAAGGCATCGAGCGCTTCGTCGCGCTGACCGCGGGCGGCAACGTGGCCATGGGCCTGCTGCTGCGCCGGATGGGCGGCACCGTGCTGGCCCGCGAGTTCGGCACCACGGAGTACGAGCTCCCGCTGGCCGCCTGACGCGCCGGGCGGACCCCGCAGGCCTAGGCTCGGGCGCATGACCCGTTCCCTGCCGCGCAGCACCCCCGCCGGACAGCAGGTTGATCCGGCCGCCGTCGTGGCTCTGCTGGACGCGCTCGAAACCCGGCCGGACATCGAGCTGCACAGCCTGATGGTGGTGCGGCACGGGCACGTGGCCGCCGAAGGCTGGTGGGCGCCGTACGGCCCGGACCAGCGGCACCTGCTGTACTCCCTGAGCAAGAGCTTCACCTCCACCGCGGCGGCCTTCGCCCGCGCCGAAGGGCTGCTGAGCCTGGACGACCCGGTGGTGAAGCACTTCCCCGAGTTCGAAGCGGAGATCACCGACCCCCGCAGCCGGGCCATCAGGGTCCGGCACCTGGCCGCCATGGCCAGCGGCCACGACCGGGAGATGGCGGCGGAGGCCCTGGCCCGGGATCCGGCCGAGCCGGTGCGCGGGTTCCTGCTCATCCCGCCGGACCGGGAGCCGGGCACGTTCTTCGCCTACAGCCAGCCGTGCACCTACACGCTGGGCAGCATCATCCAGCGCAACGCCGGGATGCGGCTGACCGAGTACCTGCGGCCGCGGCTGCTCGACCCGCTGGGCATCGGGCCGGTGGGCTGGCAGACCTGGCCGCCCGGCCGGGAGCAGGGGTTCAGCGGGCTGTTCGCCCGGACCGAGGACGTGGCCAAGCTGGGTCAGCTCTACCTGCAGCGCGGCCGCTGGGACGGACGGCAGCTGATCCCTGCCGACTGGGTGGCCGAGGCCACCAGCAAGCAGGTGGGCAATCCCGACCGGGAGAACCCGGACTGGCGGCAGGGCTACGGCTTCCAGTTCTGGATGGGGCGGCACGGCTACCGCGGGGACGGGGCGTTCGGCCAGTTCTGTGTGGTCCTGCCGGAACAGGACACAGTGGTGGCCATCACCGCCGCCACCCTGGACATGCAGGCCATTCTGGACGCGCTGTGGGAGCACCTGCTGCCGGGACTCGGCGCGGACGGGGACGGGTCCGCGCAGGACGAACTCAGCGCGCGGCTGGCCGGGCTCGCGCTGCCCGCCTGCCCGGCCGGCCAGGCGGGCGCGGCTGCGGACGGCCCCGGTCTCCTGGCCGGCGGGCCGTTCCCGGTGGCCGGGCCAGCGGGCGAGCTGAGCACCAAGCTGACCCGGGTCCGCGTGGCCGGACGGGAGGACGGCTGGGAGGTGACGTTGTCCGAGCCGGACAACGCGGTCAGTTTCCCGGCCGGCGCGGGCACCTGGGCGGTGTCCAGCCCGGCCGGCCGGGGGGACGGCACGATCCCGGTCGCGGCCTCGGGCGGCTGGACCGGCGACGGCCGCCTGCGGCTCGAGGTGATCTTCCTGGAGACTCCGCACCGGATGGACATCGAGCTGGGCGGGCCGGACCGCACGGCCACCGTGGCCTGGCGCATCCCGCCGATCTTCGGGGGCGGGCTGGCCGATCTGGCCTGTCCCTAGGCCTGCACTGTCCCTAGGCGTCGCGTTCGACGGGGCAGGTCATGCAGCGCGGGCCGCCCCGGCCGCGGCCGAGCTCCCCGCCGGGCACCGTGATGACCTCGATGCCGTGGTCCTGCAGGTAGGTGTTGGTGGTGACGTTCCGCTCGTAGGCCACGACCACGCCGGGCTCGACGGCCAGCACGTTGCAGCCGTCGTCCCACTGCTCCCGGAGCGCGGCGTGCACGTCCTGCACGGCGGTCAGCACGGTGATCTCGGGCAGCTCGAGGGCGGCCGCGATGGCCTTGTGCATGTCCTCGGGCGGGTGCTCGGTGACCTTGAGCTCGTCGGTGCTCGCGCCCGGCTCGACCGTGTAGGACGGCAGCATGCCCATGCCCGCGTACTTGTTGAACACCCCGTAGTCGGCCATGGTGAACAGGGTGTCCAGGTGCATGAAGGCACGCGTCTTCGGCATGTCGACAGCCACTAGGCACCGGGCCGCGCCCGCGGCGAACAGCCGGTGGGCCAGCACCTCGACGGCCTGCGGGGTGGTGCGCTCACTCATCCCGACCAGCACGGCACCGTGGCCGATGACCAGGATGTCGCCCCCCTCGATGGTGGCGGGCGCGGCGTCGGCGCCGTCGTACCAGACGTCGAAGACCGTGTCGGCGAACATCGGGTGCCACCGGTAGATGGCCTCGTGGTTGACGGTCTCCGGGATCCGGGCCTTCTTGCGCATGGCGTTGACCGACACCCCGCCGTAGATCCAGGCCGAGGTGTCCCGCTGGTAGAGCAGGTTGGGCAGCGGGGCCAGCACGAACCCGTCCGGGTCGAGTGAGTGGAAGGCGATGCTCCTGGGCTCCGGGCCGAACTCGGAGATCTCGCGCTTGGTGATCCCGCCGGCCAGGTACCGGGCCAGCCGCGGCGAGTCCAGCCCGGCCATGGCCGACCGCAGCGCGACGGCCGCCAGCGGCCCCTGCCAGCGCCGGTCGAACACGCGGTCCAGGATGTAGTCGCGGGCCTCCGGGACGTCCAGGGTCTGGGTCAGCAGGTCGCTGTAGTAGTGCACCCGGACCCCCCGGGAGCGCAGCGCGTCCGCGAAGCTGTCGTGCTCGGCCTGGGCCCGGCTCACCCACAGCACGTCATCGAACAGCAGGTCGGCGGCGTTGTCCGGGGTCAGTCGCTTGAGTTCGAGGTCGGGGCGGTGCAGGATCACCTGCCGCAGCCGGCCAACCTCCGAGTCAACGTGGAACATGCACCGTCATCTTACGCATGGGCCGGATCCGGGTCAGGAGACCGCCCCGCGGGGCACTACCCACTGCACCGACTGACCGGTGACACCCGCGATGAGCTCGTAGTCCGCGTCGTAGTGCAGGATCGTGACCCTCTCCCGCTCGGCCACCGCCCCGATCAGCAGGTCGGGGAAACCGACCGCCCTGATCCTTCCCGCCCGCCACAACGCGCCCTGGACGTCGAGCGCCCGGCGCCAGTCCTCATCGCGGGTGGCCAGCCACTCATACCCGCGGTCGCGGTCGGCACGGAGCTGATCGAATTCTGTACTGGTCCGGGCCGCCCAGCCGAGCTCGAATTCGACGACGCCGCAGGTCGCGATGAGTCCAGCTTCGATCAACGGCGCCAGCGCAGCCGTCACCGGCGGGTGGCGCAACCGGGCCAGGGCGCTGGTGTCCGCCAGGTAGCGGGCTACCGCCGCCATGCGGCTCGCATGACCTCGACGTCTTCGAGATCAGGCAGCCGACCGGAAGTCAAGCGCTCCAGATCCCGCCGTCGCGCCGCCAACGCGGCGACGGCCCGTAGCGCCGCATTGACCGTGTCCTTCTTTGTCTCGGTGTGCAGGGCTTCCTGAGCCGCGGCCAGCGACTCCTCGTCCACGTCAATCAGCGTCTTGGCCATCTCCGCCTCCCATTGAGCCAGTATATCTCCTGGCACCATCACGAGATATATGCCTCAGGTGTAGGACCAGCCGGTCCAGGTGGCGACGGTGATGGCGATGACCGGGCCAGCGGGCGGGGTGGCCTGGTACTGGGGGTAACGGGCGGTCAGCAGGGCGACGGGGACCTGGGTGTCCACGGGGTCGATGAGGACGGCGGCGTGGCCGTCGGCGCGGGCCCACCAGAGCTGGGTCCAGTCGTCGGCGTAGTGGTCGGCGAGCAGGGTCACGCGGGCATTTTCGGCGATGTTGGCCAGGCGGCGCAGGCGGGTGGTGCTCTTGGGTTTGTGATCGACGGCGGTGTAGATCGTGTCACCGCTGGCCGCGAACGTGACCGGGACCAGGTGGGGCTGGCCGGTGGCGGACACGGTCGCGAGGCGGGCCACCCGGGCGGTGACCAGGCGCTGGCGAGCATCGCCGGCGGAAAGACGCATCGGCCCATGGTGGCAGGGCCCGTCGCGATCGGCGCAGGCTAGGGTGGCCTCTGGAAAGCTGGGGGTCTGGCCGGCGTCAGTCCGCCTGCGTGAAAGGACGCGACCGGTGACCGAAACCGAATCGTTCGGCGCCATCGTGCTGGCTTTCGGCTTGGCCGGCACGGCGGCCGTGCTGTCCAACCGGGTCAGCGAGCAGCTGCGGATCCCCGCGCCCGCGTTCTTCCTGGTGTTCGCGGCGGCCGCCGCCTACCTGTTTCCGGGGCTCGGCCGGCTGAGTGACACCACCGTCCAGCGCGTGGTCACCGTGGCGCTGGTGTTCATCTTGTTCGACGGCGGCATGCACATCGGCTGGCGGAAGTTCCGCACCGCGGCGGCGGCCACCGTGTGGCTCGGGGTGGCAGGCACGTTCGTGACCGCCGCGGCGGCCGCGGTGGCCGCGCACGTCCTGTTCGGGCTGGGCTGGCGGCTCGCGCTACTGCTGGGCACGGCGCTGTCCCCCACCGACCCGGCCGTGGTGTTCTCGGTGCTCGGCCGGCGCGAGGTGGGCGGGCGGACCGGCGTCCTGCTGGAGGGCGAGTCCGGGGCCAACGACCCAGTCGGCATCGCGTTGCTGGTGGCGCTGATCGGGGCCGCCGGTTCACCGGCCGCGGTGGCCGGGCACATCGCGGCCGGGTTCGCGCTCCAGATGGTGGTGGGCACCGGGATCGGCGTGGTGGCGGGCCGGCTGCTGCTGGAGTTCATGCGCCGGGTGCCACTGCCCAGCGAGGACCTGTACTCCCTGCGGGTGCTCGCTTCGGTGCTGGCCATCTTCGGGCTGGCCACGGTGGCGCACGGGTCCGGCTTCCTGGCCGTGTTCGTGGCCGGCATCGTGCTCGGCGACCAGCGGGCACCGTACAAGCGGGAGATCCGGCGGTTCCACTCCTCGCTGGCCAGCCTGGCCGAGGTCGTGGCGTTCATCCTGCTCGGGCTGACCGTCCGGCTGCGCGATCTGCCCGGCGGCCACGCCTGGTCCACCGGTCTGCTGCTGGCCGTGCTGCTGGCGTTCGTGATCCGGCCGCTGTTCGTGGGGCTGCTGACGCTGCCGGTCAGGCTGAGCCGCGGGGAGCGGCTGTTCGTGCTGTGGACCGGCCTCAAGGGCGCGGTGCCGGTGCTGCTGGGCACGTTCATCGTCCAGTCCGGGGTGGGCGGCGCGCATGCGGCCTACGAGATCATCTTCGTGGTGGTGGCGTTCTCCGTGGTGGTCCAGGGCGGCTTCGTGCCGG
>DASWVA010000222.1:0-2094 GCA_036401415.1 Streptosporangiaceae bacterium | reverse complement strand
GACCGCCGCGGTGAGAGCCTTCTTGGCCTCCGCCGCGTACCGGGCGCCTGCACCCTGGGCGTCTACCGAGTAGTAGGCACCGCTGTCGGCGTACAGGTTGTAGGTGATCTCCACCGTCCCGGCCGGGGTGGGCTGGTGCCTGATGATCAGCGACGCGTTACCCGGCAGCGAGCCACTCGCCATGATGGCGGCGGCCAGGGACGCCAGCTTGGAATTCGCCGTGGCCGCCTGGTGGGAGACCGGCGCCGCGGCCTGCGGGGCCGACGTAGCGGCGAACACGGCCACGGCCGCCGCGACCGCGCCGATTCCGGCGCCTATGCCAACGCCGACCTTGCCCCGGGTGCCCATGACCCTGCGACGAGGGTGCCCCGCCCGGGACAATCCCCTGCCCCGCAGCGGGGTCACCGCTGGCACCGGGGCCCCTTCCGGCCGGGGCCCGGACTCGGACATGGCCCCCCGCAGCACCCCCCGGGCCCGCTCGTACTCCTCCGGGCGCCAGGGCGCCACTTCGAAAACCTGCCTGGCCAGTTCCATCTCGTCCACGGTCACTTGCTTCCCTTCACACTGTCGAATTCCGTCAGGAGCGCCGCCATCCCCGGCGCGTCCCGCAGCGCGGCACGGGCCTGGTGCAGCAAGCGGCGGGCCGTCCCATCGGGCATGCCGAGGATCCGCGCGGCCTCGGCAGCGGTCAGGTCCTCCCCGGCGACCAGGGTCAGCACCTCCCGCTCCTCGGGCCGCAGACCGGCCAGCGCCGACCGGAACACCGTCCGGGTGTCGACCCGGACGTCCACCGCCGGCCAGGGATCCCATCCGCCCGCCAGGCCCGTCAGGTCCGCCACATCCGGCACCAGGTCCTCGGCCGGCCGGGACCGCCAGTAATGCCGCAGCCGATTCAGCGCCATCGCGTACAGCCACGGCCGCGCCCCGGCGAACGACTGGTCATACGTGCCCCGGGACGCGAAGGCCGCGGCCCACACATCCCCGAGCAGGTCCCTGGCCTCTGCACGTCCCACTCGCCGCTCGAGGTAAGCCCCGATCGCCACCTCGTGACGGCGGACCACCTCGATGAAGGCCTCCTCGTCGCCGGCCACCGATCGGCCGATCAACTCCGCGTCTGACGCCATGACCCTCCTCGGCTCTGTCTTGCGCTCCACCCCGTAATAGCCAGTTCAGCCCCATACCGTTCAGGACCCGTGGCACTACTGCAATCGCCTTACGCCGATGAGCCTCGACCCAGGCCGCACGATGAGCCCTGGCATGCCGATTCCGCTGGGTTGACACTTACGCGTCAGTGCTGACGGGGTGATCAGGTGCGCACGCTCCGTCAGCCTCATCTGACCAGTGCTGAGGCTGGGGTGACACTCAGCGGAGTGGACGCCGGCGGGGTCGGGGCTTGGGCGGGCGGAAGAACGGCCCGGGCCCCTGGGGGTCCGGGCCGTTCGTGGAGGGGATGAACCGGGTCAGGCCACCGGGGCGGCGGCCTTGGGGGCGCTGGAACGTTCGGGGTCCCACACCATCCACGGGCAGTTGCCGCGGTGGTACATCTCTTCGAGCTGGGCGCGCTCCTTCACGGTGTCGGCCGGGGACCAGTAGCCCTTGTAGGGGTAGGCCAGCACCTTGGACTGGGGAACCAGGCGCCGCATGATGGCGTCCTCGACCAGGTCCTCGCCCTCGTTCAGCGAGTCGAAGATCTGCGGCCGGAGCAGGAAGTAGCCGCCGTTCTCCCACTGGCGCAGGTCGCGCATGGGGGTGACCTGGGTGATCAGGCCGTCGTCGCCGATGTCCACCACGTGGTGGGAGGACTGCGGCGGGACCGCGAGCAGGCTGGCCACCGCGTCGCTGTTCCCGAAGCGCTCGATCATGTCCGGCAGCGGGGCGTCGGTGAGGACGTCGGCGTAGTTGGCCATGAACATCTCCTCACCCTCGACGAACCGGCGGACCCGGCGCAGCCGCTCCCCGATGGGCGAGTTGAGGCCGGTGTCCACCAGCGTGATCCGCCACTCGGAGATGTCGGTGCTGAACAGCTCGACGTCGCGCGCGCCGTTCTCGATGACGAAGTCGTTGGAACGGGTCTCGTCGTAGGTCAGGAAGAAG
>DASWVA010000221.1:0-9864 GCA_036401415.1 Streptosporangiaceae bacterium | reverse complement strand
GGCCAGCCCGGAGAGGTGGTAGGGCACGAAGTTCAGGGCCGACCCGATGTTCGAGGTGTCATAGCCGAACAAAAACCCGCCCAGCGTGGCCAGCAGCGTCAGCCGGAACAGGAAGGCGGTGGACTTCTGGCCGTCCAGCGCACTGAGCACGCTGTTCCCGGCCGGTCGGGCAGGCTGTGCCATCCCCAGAGCTCCCTTGCTGTCGGTCGCGGCGGTTAACCCCTCATTCCCGCCGAAAGGCAGCGTGAACCTCAGTGATCCCCCGCACCTCTCATGCCGCAGGGGCGACGGCCGCCCCACCGGTCCCAGGGCGGAACCGGGCGGCGCCCGGCCGGGCGGTCACGCCGTTTTCGCGGCGGGCCGGGTGACCTGGCCCAGGAACAGCGGCAGGCCGGTCGCGGTGTCCAGGATCGCGAACAGGAACGGCCGGTCGATGGTGAGCGGGACCGGCGGCGGCGGCTGGCGCAGCGCCATCGACCGCATCGCGGTCGCGGTCGCGGCGGCCGCCTCGGTGCCCCGCTCGTCAACGTCGATGTAGGCCTGGTGGATGACCGCGCTGATGATCAGCCGCTCGGCGGTGGTGATGCCGGTGAAGTCGGCCGCGCCGGTGAAGGCCTCCTGCACCCCGAGCTGGCGGAGCAGCGGGATCAGGCCCGTGCGGGTGCGCTGGCGGAACTTCGGCAGGGCCAGGGCCACGCGCTGCCGTTCAACCCCGGCCAGCAGCTGACCCACGCCGCCGGCGAGCGGGCCGGCCAGAAGGGAGAGCGGGCCGTCGGGAAGCACGATCGCCATGGCCAGCGAGCTGTTCCGGTACGGCAGCAGGACGGCCTGGTAGCCGTCGCCGCGCCGGTAGGGCAGGTCGGCGGTGCGGTGCATCATCGGCACCGTGACGGGGGCTCCGGCCTCCGGGTGGAACGGGGCGTCGCGGGTGGCGCTCGCGGTGAACGGGGACGCCCACGGCGCCTTGAGGTAGACCGCGTTGGCCAGCACCAGCCGGGTGGCCGCGGAGACCGCGTCCCGGCCCAGCAGATTGGTGATCCGGCCCGCGGTCTGCGCCGCGATCAGGTCGTTGATCGCGGACCGGGCCCGCTGCGGGGCCCCGCGGAAGTCGGCCTCGCGGACGATGGCCGCGGCCAGGTCCTGGAGCGCGCCGGTGAAGCCGCCCTCCAGCGGCAGGCCGGACTGTACCCACAAGGTGCTGGGCGCCTGAACCGTGGCCGGGCCGTCCTGGCCGGCGCGGATCGCTCCGGACAGCAGCAGCAGCCCGTCCCGGGCGCCCGCCGCCGGGTCCGCGCCGCCGAGGTGAAGCGCGGCCGCGAGCTGCGCCGCGGTGCTGCCCCGCGCGCCCACCAGCGCCATCTGCAGGGCGGCCGCGATGCTGGCCGGCGAGAACACCAGGTTCTCCTGGCTCGCGCCGAGCCGGCGGTACAGGTCCACTCCGAACGCATCGGTGGCGGCCGCGGCGGCTCGCAGCCGCGCGGCGTCCGGCCCGGTCACCTGCTCGTGGGTCATGGCATCGCCCTCCGCCGCTGCGCTCCCATCAGATCACGGACCGCGGGCGACGAGGACGGCAGCCGGAACGGTGCCCGCCTGAAGCAGGAGCGGGCGACGTCAGGACTCAATTGAACAAAGACCGGCTTTCACCGGTAGCAAATGCACCACTGCGCTGGTCACAGCGTCTTTCCGGCCGCCGCTCGCGCCATTGGAGCTGCGCATGAACAAGTTAAATTCATGTGATTCACAAGTGAGACCCCGCCGTTCACGGGGCTATATGCGATTGCACGGCGCTCTGGCCGCGGCAATCCGCGGGAGGAGGCCTGGCCCACCGATATGTTTCGGTGCGGCAGGTGCCCGGGAACGTGCGCCGCGGATGACCCGCGATCCGGACTCCGCAGCGGCCGGCCCGCGGGCCGGAAACGACCGCCCCCAGGCGATCGGTCCGTCGTCACGGCGTCGCGGGCAGGCAGTCCGGGGCAGCCGGTGCGGTGGATCTGCCGGAGTTAACACGGCGGCCGAATTCATTTATCCAAGCTGATTAAGGGCCGGAACGTTAAAACGCCCGGCAATTTCCGGGCCGCGGGCGCTCCCCTCAGCCAGACGCGGCGGCCAGAGCACTGGCCCAGAAGCGGTCAGACGGCAGGCCAGGGCAACTCTGGGCGGCCGCAACTCCGTGACCTGGATCTTCGCTGCGTGCGTGACGCGAAAGGGGCAGCAACAGCGGGGCCCGGCGGGCAGCGGCCGCGTCTGCGATCAAAGCAACGGGGAGTGACTCACCCAGGCAGAAGGCGCCCGTCCGGCAACCGGGTGAGCGCGGCGGGCTGCGGACCGTCCGGCTGGGGGGGGAAGCCAGACGGTCCGCAGCCAGACGTGATCTGGCTGCTGCGAAGACGGGCGCCTTCGCCACTGCTCAAACTATATACCGGTAAACGCCGAAAGTATCCGGCGGCAGGAAGCCCTTGTTGAAACCCCGCTCAGGGCCCCACAATGACCAGCACGTTCTGTATTTGTCACATCACATTCCTGCGATGAACCGCTACGCTACTCCTGCGTAACTGCGGCTGCAACCTGAACTTCGCGAAATTTCCGGCCGTGCTTTTAAGGTGCAGTTTTTTAGCAAGAGTGACACAGTTGAGGCCGATGCTTTGTCACCGAGTGAGTCGCAGCCGCCGTGCGCGCCAGCCAAAGCGGGCGGGTCACGGCCAGACCGGACTTAACGGTACGTAGTGGTTTACTGGGGGCCGTGTGGCCAGAAAGTCCCGTGTCGGCCCCCCAGGACCTGTCTGACGGGTCTAACGTCGGTCACGGGCCATGCTGGCACGACGGCCGCGCACCGGCGGGGGACGGAGCCTCAATGACGACGCGCACCACCGGGCCGAGCCAGGCCGAGGACCGGCCCGGCGCGCTCGGTTCCGGGCTGGCCGCGATCTTCCGGCCCCAGCTGCCCAGCCTGGCTCAGGAAATCATCGTGGCCCTCCGGGACAAGATCCCCGAGTTCGCCCGGCCCATCGACGGTCCTTACGGGCAGATCATGCGCACGGGGGTGGAGCAGGCCCTGACGTCGTTCGTGGACCGCATCGCGGATCCGGGCACGTCCCTGGCGCACCGGAACGAGGTGGCGCGCATGCTGGGCCGGCACCAGGCGGAGGAGGGCCGGAGCCTGGACTCGCTCCAGGCGGCCTACCGGGTCGGCTCCCAGATCGCGTGGCACCGGGTGATGGAAGTGGGGCACGAAGCCCAACTGCCGGCCGCGGTCATGTCCCGGCTGGCGGACGCCCTGCTGGGTTACATGGATGAGCTGGCTGAACTGTCGGTCCAGGGCTACCGGGAACTGGGAGCCGCGTCGGCGCAGGAGCAGCAGGCCGCCCGGCGACGGCTGCTGCAGCTGATCCTGGACCGGGATCAGCCGGTCCCCCACCGAGCCCTGGTCGACATGTCCGAGGACGCCAACTGGCCGTTGCCGGACCTGGTCACCGCGGTCGCGGTCCAGGTCGTGAGCACCCCCGCGCCCGAGGCCGGTGAAGCCGGCGAGGTTGAGGCGGCGTTGACCGGGACCGGGGCCGACGCGACGCCGGTGCCGGCCGAGGCCGACGTGCTGGCCAGCCTGGACGAGGGGCAGCCGCACATGCTCATCCCGGGGGAGGCGGGCCCGGGCCGGCAGGCCGCGCTGGTGGCCAAGCTGGGTGGCCGCCGGGCCGCGATCGGGCTCGCTGTGCCCCTGCTGGATGCGGCCGACTCACTGCGCTGGGCCCGGCAGGCGCTGGCCCTGGCGGAGTGCGGGGCCATCGAGGCCGGCCAGATCGTGCACTGCGAGGACCACCTGGTCACCCTGTGGCTGATGTCCGACCACGCACTGGCCGACCAGGTGAGAAAGCGCCAGCTCGGCGCCCTGGAAGAACTGACCCCGCGCCAGCAGGAACGGCTGACCGAGACGTTCGGGGCATGGCTGGAGACGCGGGGGACGGCGGCCGAGATCGCCGACCGGCTGCAGGTGCACCCGCAGACCGTCCGTTACCGCATCCGCCAGCTCGAGCGAACCCTGGGCGACCAGTTCGGCGACCCCGAGGCCCGGTTCGCGATGGAGATGGTGCTCCGTGTCCTGCGCGTGCGCGCCCGCGCTGCCCGCCCGGACTGCGACCCGGCCTGAGGGCCGGCCTACCAGTGGTCGAAGTGGAGAACCTCATCCAGGGGGCGGCGCGGGGCGGGGCGGAACGTCTCGCCGGTGTAATAGGCGGTGGGCATTAGCACGCCCTGCCGGACGTGGCTGGGCAGGCCGAGGATCTCCGCCGCTTCGCGCTCGTAGGCCAGGTGCAGCGTGGTCCAGGCTGTGCCCAGCTCCCGCGAGCGGCAGGCCAGCATGTAGCTCCAGGCGGCGGGGAGCAGCGAGCCCCACAGGCCCGTCTGGCTGGCCCCCGCTTTCCACTCACCGTGGACCTCGATGCAGGCGATGACGAGGACCGGGACGTCGCCCATGTGCTGGCCCAGGTAGGCCGAACTGTCGCGCAGGCGGCGGAGGGCGGCGGCCTCGGGGGAATCTGCGGCGGGCGCGCCCGGCGCCTCCAGCTGCTCGCTCCGGATCTTCAGGTACCGCTCGGTCGAACGGCGGTACAGCTCGCCGATGGCGGTCCTGGTCGCGGGGTCGGTGATGACCAGCCAGTGCCAGCCCTGGGAGTTGCTGCCGCTCGGGGCCTGGAGCGCGAGGTCCAGGCACTCCCGGATCAGCTCCAGCGGGACCGGCCGGTCCAGGTCGAGGCGCTTGCGCACGGAGCGGGTAGTGGTCAGCAGCTCATCGGGGGTCAGCGGCAGGACGGTCATGGTCCGTATCGTGCCACGGCCGGCCGCCGTGACCCTGGTCGGCCCGGAACTGCCGGGGGCGGTGGCGCACTCATATGATGGGCGTCCCTGGTTCACCCGGGTATCTACTGCGGAGGCGGCGATGGCGGATCGGCTCGACAGCACGGTGGCGCTGGTCACCGGGGCTTCCAGCGGCATCGGTGCCGCCACCGCCCTGGAGCTGGCCGGCCTGGGCGCTTCGGTGGCGCTGGTGGCCCGGCGGTCCGACCGTCTCGAGGACCTGGCCACCACCATCCGCGGCCAGGGCGGCCGGGCGCTGGTGCTGAAGGCCGACATCACCGACGAGACGCAGGCGCGTGAGGTGGTGGAGCGAACCGCGGCCGGGCTGGGACGGCTGGACACGCTGGTCAACAACGCCGGGGTGATGCTGCTCGGGCCGGCCGAGGATGCCCCGCTCAGCGAGTGGCAGCGCATGATCGACATCAACCTGCTGGGCCTGCTGTACTGCACGCACGCGGCGCTCCCGCTGCTGCTGGAGGCGACCGCGACCAGCCCGCGCCAGGTGACCGACCTGGTCAACGTGAGCTCGGTGGCGGGCCGGACCATGCGCGGCGGCAGTGCGGTCTACAACGCGACCAAGCACGCCGTCGGCGCGTTCACCGAAGCCCTCCGGCAGGAGGTCACCCGGCGGAACCTGCGCGTGTCGGTGGTCGAGCCGGGCGCCGTGGAAACCGAGCTGATCACCCACAACCGGCCGGAGATCCGGCCCGGGTTGCAGGCGCGGTTCGACGAGCAGGAACGCATGCAGGCCAGCGACATCGCCGAGGTCATCAGCTTCATCGTGACCCGGCCGCGCCGCACGGCGATCAACGAGGTACTGGTCCGCCCGACCGACCAGGAACGCTGAATAGCTTGCCCCTACACTTAGCGGTCATGTTCGGCCGAACCAATCCCCTCGACCGGCGGCTGACCCCCCGGCAGAAGCTCGTGATGGCGATCGCGGGCGGCACGGTGCTGCTCGTGCTCATCGGCCTGGGCATCTGGGGCGCGGTGGCGCCGGACTCCTACAGCCAGTCCGGCCACGGCTGCGTCAACGTGACCATCCCCGGCACCATGGGCGGCGGCACGCTGCACCACTGCGGCGACTCGGCCACGCAGTTCTGCCGGTCGTCCTCGGTCCAGGGCCATGCCCGGCTCGCCGTGCTGTCCCGCCGGCAGTGCCAGATCGCGGGCCTGCTGCCCGGCTCGGCCTCCCCCGGCGCGTCATGAGCCCGGGCGCAGTTACGGGGCGGGCGAGGGGCTCAGAGCGGCCTTGCCGCGGACCACAGGGTTGCTGAGCTCACCGATGCCGCCGATGCCGATGGTGATCTGGTCGGCGGCCTGGAGGGTGAAGGGGAGATCGGGGACCAGGCTGGTGCCGGTGGACAGGATCGCGCCGGCCGGGAAGTCGTCCTCGCGGAACAGGTAGCCGGCCAGTTCGGGGATGCGGCGCCGCAGGCCGGAGGTGCTCGATTCGCCCCGCCAGGCCACCTGGCCGTCGCGGGTGATGGTGAGTTCCATCGGCAGGTCGTAGGGGTCGGCGATCTCCCAGGCGGGGCGGATCCAGGGGCCGATCGCGCAGCCGCCCAGGTACACCTTGGCCTGCGGCAGGTACAGCGGGTTCTCACCCTCGATGCTGCGCGAGCTCATGTCGTTGCAGATCGTGTAGCCGGCCACCTCACCGGCGTAATTGAGCACCGCGGCCAGTTCGGGCTCGGGCACGTCGACGGTGGAGTCGGCCCGGACCGACACGGCCCGGCCGGGGCCACGGACCCGCCAGGACACCGACTTGAAGAACAGTTCGGGACGCTCTGCGGTGTAGACCCGGTCGTAGGCGTCGGCCGACTCCGCACTCTCGTCGATACGGGCGTCGCGGGACCGCTCGTAGGTGACGCCGGCCGCCCACACCTCGGTCCGGCCGTCGACCGGGGCCAGCAACTGCAGGCCGTCCAGCGGGATCTGGTCCCCACCGGGGTGGGTGAGCACCTTACGAAACTGGTCCGCCGGCAGCGCCAGCAGGTCGGCCAGCGCGGGCGGCCCGGCTAGCGTGGTCACCGTGCCCGGCGCCACCCCGCCTCCCGCGGCGGGCGTGTCCTCGTCGAGCACACCGACCCGCGGCTCGTTCTGGTCAACGCTACGGAACCTGATCAGCCGCACCTGCGACCCCTCTCGGAAGCCAACGCCCCCAGCATGCCACGCGGCGTCGGCGGCCCCGGCCGCGGGAACACGCAGGGACCACGACGAGGAGGTCTGGGTGAGCATTGCGGTGGTGACGGGCGCGGGTGGCGCCCTGGGCCGGGCGATCGCCCGGCGGCTGGCGGTGGACGGGCACGCGGTCGCGGTGGTGGACATCGACGCCGACGCGGTCGAGACGACCCGCAAGGATGTCGCGGCGCACGGCGGCGCGGTGCGGTCCTGGACCCTGGACGTGCGGGACGCGGACGCGGTGACCGAGATGTTCGACATGGTGGCGCTCCAGTCGGGGGGCACCGGGATCCTGGTCAACAACGCCGCCATCTACCCGAGCACCCCGTTCCTCGACATCACCCCGGCCGAGTACGACGATGTGCAGGCGGTCAACCAGCGGGGTTACTGGCTGTGCGCCCAGGCCGCGGCCCGGCAGATGACCGGGGCGGGCGGCGGCACGATCGTCAACGTCGCGTCGGGCGGCACCCACGGCGGGGCCGGCCTGGCCTCCTGCGCCGCGTCCAGGGCCGCGGCGTGGTCGCTGACCCTGGCGCTGGCCCGGGAACTGGGGCCGTACAGCATCCGGGTCAACACGGTCTCCGGCGCCTCCGTTTCCGCCCCCGGAGAGGGTCGGGGTGACCAGGGTGACCACCGCCAGTTCGAGCTGCACCGCCAGACGCTCAGGCGCCGGGGCA
Source organism: Streptosporangiaceae bacterium (assembly GCA_036401415.1). Taxonomy (GTDB): domain Bacteria; phylum Actinomycetota; class Actinomycetes; order Streptosporangiales; family Streptosporangiaceae; genus Bog-532. Next base: position 2,152 of record DASWVA010000221.1, on the reverse strand, counting down.
CCCCCGAGGACCTGGCCGCGGTGGTGTCGTTCCTGGCCGGCCCGGACTCAGCTTCGGTCACCGGCCAGGCCATCGAGGTCCACGGGGGATGGCGATAGCGTGAGCATCGCCCCGGCGACTTCGGCGGCCGCCGCGCCGGGGATCGCGGTGGCGGCCTCGTTGAGGATGAGCAGCCGGGCCCCGGGGATCTCGCGCGCGAGCGCCTCGCCGTTGCCGACGGGGAAGAACCGGTCGCGGCGGCCGTGGACGACGAGCGTAGGAACCCCGATCCCGGGCAGGCGCTCGCGCCAGCGGGGCTGGCAGTCAAGCCTGGAGAACACCGTGCCCATCTGGTTGGCCAGCTGGACCGGGGGCGCGGTGCCGGGCGTGCGGTCCCAGATCCGCGCGGCGATCGCGCGGGCGGCGACGGGGTCGTCGCCGAGGATCTCCGCGCCGCCGGCGGCGAACTCCGCCACCGCCTCGCGGTCGGCCCAATCGGGCGCCGGGCGCGTGAACAGCCGGCTCATCGCCGCCTGGTCATGGTCGGGGAGGTCATCATCGGGCGGGCCGGGGGCGACCGCGCGGGTGCCGGCCAGGGTGAGCGCGGAGAACGCGCCCGGATGGTCGAGCACGGCCACCTGGGCGACCATCCCGCTGACGCCGATCCCCGCGAGGTGGGCAGGCCCCCCGCCGAGCGCGTCAGCCAGGGCCGCGGCGTCGGCGGCGAGGGTGCGCAGGGTGTAGGCGGGCGCCTCCGGGTCCGCCGTCGCCGACTCCCCGCTGTCGCGCAGGTCATAGCGCACCACGTGGCGCCCGCCAGCGGCGAGGCGCTCGCACAGCGCGTCGGGCCAGGAGAGCATCGTGGTCCCGCCCGCGAGCAGCACGAGAGGCGCGTCATCGTCACCGAACGACTCGACGCCCACGGCGATCCCGTTGACGCTGACCGTGGTCACCGGATCACCAGAAGACGGGCCTCGCCGCCGGCGCCCGGGCCGTGGCCCGGGCGCGGGGCGGGCCCGGTGACGAAACAGTCGGGCGGTACCGGGGTGTCAGCGATGATTCGAGCCATGCCGGAGCAGACCCGATCCGCCGCCCGGATTCATCGCTCAGGCATGAAACCACGGTGCATGCGCTGGCGGTGACCCGCTCACTCCCCCGGTGGATGACCGCACGCTACGCTCCCGGCATGGCATTTCTCGTCGCGTCGGCGCAGGGCTGAGGGCAGGCCGGAGCGTGCTGCAGGAGTGGCAGAACTTCGCGGTCGTCACCGGAAGCGCGGCCGGGGCGCTGACCGGGCTGCTGTTCGTCGCGGTGTCGCTCAACCGGGACCGGATCGTGGGGCACGCCGGCCTGCGGGCCGAAGCCGGGCAGACGCTGGCGCTGTTCATCGTGGCGCTGCTGCTGGCCGTGCTGCTGGTGATCCCCGGCCTGTCGGCCACGACGCTGGGCATCGTGCTCGTGGCGGTGTCGCTCGCATCGGGCGCGACGCTGAGCCTCATCAACCGCAACCAGCCCCGCCCGGACCGGAGCCAGGCCCGCGGCCGAGGCGGGCTGCGCCGACGGGACCAAGCCGGCGGCCAGCCACTGGCCAGCAGCGGCGAGCGCCCGCAGTTCTCCGACCTGAGCGCCGAGGACCAGCTGTACCGGCTGCTGGACGTGGCCAGCCCCAGCCTGGTGTCAGTCCTGTGCGTCATGATCTCCGGCTGCCTGCTGCTGGCGGGCGGCAACGGCCTGTACTGGCTGGCGGCCGCGGTCCTGCTGGCCCTGGGCGGCGGGGTGGTCAGCGCCTGGCTGTTCCTCACCCGCGCCCCGGCCACCGCGTGATAGGCAGGTCTTCATGGGAGTTATCGAGGTCACCGCCGGGCGTACGGTGAACGCCCCCGCCGAAACGGTGTACGGCTACATCCGCGACATGCACGTTCATCCCAGGTTCCTGCCGCCCGAGTTCTCGGACTTCCACATCGAGCAGGGCGGGGTCGGGGCGGGCTCGGTCACCCGGTTCAAGGTCACCGCGGGCGGCCGCACCCGCGAATACCACATGACGGTCGACGAGCCCGAGCCCGGGCGGGTGCTCCGGGAGTCTGACCGCGACTCCAGCCTGATCACCAAGTTCACCGTCACCCCGGCGAGCGGGTCCGCCGCCCAGGTTGAGATCTCCACCACCTGGCAGGGC
>DASWVA010000220.1:0-5672 GCA_036401415.1 Streptosporangiaceae bacterium | reverse complement strand
GTGCTGCGGATGGAGTTGGTCAGTACGCCACCCCAGTCGATGACCAGGCCGCGCAGGGCTTCAGGTTGAGACACACCAGTGATGCTAGAGCCGGTGACGGGCTCCGGCCCGGCCGGCCTTGCCCCGGGCGTCAGTCGGTCTGGGTGACCTTGCTGAGGCCCCGGGGCCGGTCCGGGTCCACGCCCAGCCGGCGGGCCAGCGCCTCGGTCAGCAGCTGCCCGGCGATGATCAGCCCGATCGGGGCCAGCCACTCCGGCAGCCGCGGTCCGGGCACCGCGTACGCACACTCGGCGGCCAGCGCGCCGCCGCCGCCGATGCCGTAGGCCGGGGCGCCGGACTGCGTCACCCGCTGGGCCAGCGCCACCGCCCCCTCCAGCGCCGGCCCCGAGTTGGCCGCCATGACCACCGCCGGGGTCCGCTCGTCGACCACGGCGATCGGGCCGTGCAGCAGATCGGCGAACGACAGGCCCATGGCGTGCAGGTAGCACGCCTCCTTGAGCTTCAGCGCGAACTCCAGCGCGGCGGAGTAGGCGTAGCCGCGGCCGGACACCACGGCCCCTTCGACCGCGGCCAGGCCGTCGATCAGCGGGTCCAGGTCGCCCGGGGCGGCCAGCAGGCGCTCGATCTCCGCGGGAACCGCGCGGAGCTCATCGGCGTCGATGGCCCGGTGGCCGGTTTCGATGCCTTCCGCGTCGGCGCTCAGGCCGATCCCCAGGACGGCCAGCGCGGCCAGCTGGGTGGTGAACGTCTTGGTCGCGGGGACCGCCCGCTCAACCCCGGCCTCGGTGACGAACGCGATGTCCGCCTGCGCGGCCAGCGGTGAGTCCGCGCCGTTGGTGACGGCCAGCGTGCGCGCCCCGCAGTCGGCCGCCCAGGCCATGGTCTGGACGATCTCCCCGGTCCGCCCGGACTGCGACAGGGCCACGGCCAGCACCCCGGACAGGTCGAGCCGGGCCCGGTAGGTGGTGGCCACCGACGGCGAGGCCAGCGTGGCCAGCCGCCCGGCCCGGATCTGGGCCAGGTAACTGCCGTAGACGGCCGCGTTGTCCGACGTGCCCCGGGCGATGAACAGCACCTGCCGGGTGTCCCGGGCCAGCGCGGCGACCTCGGCCGCCCGGGGCAGCAGCGAGTCCAGCGTGGCTTGCAGCGCGGCCGGCTGCTCCTCGATCTCGGCCCGCATCCGGGTCTGGGTCTCGGGCGCCGTCTCGGGCGTGGTCTCGGGCGTGGTCACGGTCGGGCCCCTCCGGGTGGGTCGTGAGATGGGTTTCGGGTTCGGCGGCCTGGGCGGCCTTCAGCGGGTTCGGCGGCCGGCGATCCAGGTGGCCCGGGCTCGTAGTCCTGCCCCCAGCCAGGCCAGGTCGGCCCGGGCGCCAGGGGCGATCCGGCCCAGATCGGCCCGGCCGGCCAGGTCGGCCGGGATTCGGGTCGCGGCGGACACGGCGACGGGAAGGCTGACGCCCACACTCACCATGTTCGACACCGCCACATCCATCCGCAACGCCGAGCCGGCCAGCGTCCCGCCGGGCCGGACCGGCGGCACCCCGTCCCCCGCGGGCAGCTCGATCCGCTGGCCACCCAGCAGGTACGGTCCCGGCGGCATACCGGCACACGCGGCGGCGTCGGTGACCAGGGCGATCCGGTGCGGAGCGGCCGCGAACGCCACCGCGGTGACCGGGCCCGCGACATGGCGGAAGTCGGCGATGAGACCACTGGTCAGACGGTGATCGGCCAGGGCCTGCCCGACCACACCGGGTTCCCGGTGGTGCAGTGGCCGCTGGCCGTTGAACAGGTGGGTGACCATACGGGCGCCGGCATCGGCGGCTTCGGCCACCTGGTGGGCCAGGGCGTCGCTGTGGCCGACGCTGGCCAGGACCCCGTGCCGGGTGAACTCGCGGATGGCGTCGAGGGCGCCCGCGCGCTCCGGGGCCAGGGTGATGATGCGCAAAGCGCCCTGGGCGGCGTCCAGCAGTCCCTGGACGGCCTCCGGCGCCGGGTCGGTCATCCAGTCCGGGTTGTGGGCACCACCGCGCACCGGGTTGATGAAGGGCCCCTCGACGTGGACCCCGAGGACCCGGGCGCTGGGGTCATGGGCGTCGCCGGCGGCTCCGGTGAGCGCGGGGATCAAGGCGGCGGCCGTGCTTAGGCGGTCGTACAGCTGCGGGAGCGGCGCGGTGATGAACGTGGGCACGAACGAGGTGGTGCCGGTTTCCGGCAGCCGCGCGGCCACCATCCGCCACTCGGGCTCCCGCGCGGCGTCGAACTCCACGCCGTAGTACCCGTTGACCTGCAGGTCGACGAAGCCGGGAACCAGGACGCCGTGGGGCAGATGCTCATCCGGGGTGCGAGGCGGGTCGCCCTCGCCGACCGCGGTGATCCAGCCGTCTTCGATGAGGACCCAGCCGGGCGAGAGGGCGGCGGCCCCGGACGACTGGCTCCCGGCACCGTGGCTCCCGGCTCCCTGGCCCCCGGCTCCCTGGCCCCCGGCTCCCTGGCCCCCGGCTCCCTGGCTTCCGGCTCCCTGCGCCGCCGTCACGATGTTTTCGGCCGCGATCAGCAACTCGGCCAATTGCCCACGCCTCCTCCCGCGGCGCGGGGCCTTGGCGGTCCCCGCGCAGCTCAGTATGCCCCACCTCGCCTTAATAGTAAACTTTCTTACCAGTAATGGCTAACGGCCCCCGGGGTTTTGCCGCAGGTGGTGGCGCGGTGGGGCGAGAGAATGTCAGTGCTCTTGAGTAGAAAGGAGCCGTGCCGGAATCGGCACGATCGGTAATGCCTCACTGGCGGGCGTATGGCGAGCAGAGATCGTGGTGCGCGAGGCGGTTCAACTGGCTTCCCGGGAGAGACCATGGACGACTCGCCATCCGATGCAGACCCGCGGGCCGGGCTGCTTCCCCTGTATCCGTATCTGGCGCCGGACAGGACGGAACGGCCGCGGCCCGATCTCATGGCGATCCGCCTCGTGCCCGTCCCCAATTGCCTGCCGCCCTATGACGATGAGCTACCGGGGCCGCGGAGTCCGGCCAGCCGGGTGGGGCAGAGCTGGACCACGGACGCCGGCGGCCCGGTTCCGGTGCTGGCGCACGGGACCGAGCAATCAGCGGCGCGGGACGATCCGCGAACCACCGCACACGACCACGCCGTCCATGAGGGCGCCCCCGGGCCGTCCGCTGGAACCCCGTCCAGCGGCGGCCCGGGTTCGCGGGCCGGCCACCCGGGCGACGAGGTCGGTCAGTGGCCGAGCCAGTTCGCCCAGGTGCTGGCGGAGACCCTGGCCGGAGCCAGGCCCGCCAGCCAGCTGACGCCGTGGACCACCGAGCAGGCGCGGGCGAACATCCGGCGGCTGGGCCCGCTGCTCGCGGTGGACCAGCGGCCCCGTGTGCAGCGGGTGCGGGCATCCCGACCGGCCAGGGACGTGGTGGAGGTCGCGGTCATCGCGGAGTTCGGATGCCGGACGCGCGCGCTGGCGGCCCGGCTGGAGCGGACCGGAGCCCAGCCGGCCACGCCGGGCCGGGCCGGGCGCGAAGCCCGCTGGCTCTGCACCGCGGTCGAGTCCGCCTGACCGGGGCCGCCCTGACCGGGGCCGCCTGACCGACTTGGCCGCCTGGGAAAGCCGCGGCCCGGCCACCCCGGGACCGGGGTGCAGCCGGGCCGCGTCACACCGCGAACGGAGGTGAGGCCTAGACGGTCTCGCGGTTGCGCGGGTCGCCGTGGCAGCGCTTGAACTTACGGCCCGAGCCGCAGGGGCACGGGTCGTTACGGTTGGCGGTGGCGAAGTTGCCGCCGGCCGGATTGCCCTCGACGTGGGTCTCCACGTGGGTGCCGCCGTCCACGGACGGGGCCGTGTACTGCAGCGACGGGGAGCGATGGGGCGCCAGGCCCGCGGGGAGGCTGGTGCCGCCGGACACGGCCGGCTGGGGGCCGGTGGCGCCGCTGCGGTGGCGGCCACCACCGGATCGGGCCGCGCCAGACCGGGCCGAGCCGGACCGGCCGCCGTTGGCGGACCGCCCGGCCGCCCGGGTCGGAGTTTCGGTGAACTCTTCGGGCGGGGCGCTGGGCGCGGGCGGGCTCGCGGGCTGCGCGCCGGCCTGGGGAGTGGAGGTGACCTCCGGACCCGCGGACATCTGGATTCCGCCTGCCACCACGGTCGGCCCGCTGGCACCGTCCGCGCCCTCGACGGTCTCGTCGGTGACGGGGTTGTGCTGGACCTCGACCTGGAGGTTGAACAACGCGCCGACGGACTCCTCCTTGATGCCGTCCATCATGGCGTTGAACATGTCGAAGCCCTCGCGCTGGTACTCGATCAGCGGGTCGCGCTGGGCCATGGCGCGCAGGCCGATGCCTTCGCGCAGGTAGTCCATCTCGTACAGGTGCTCGCGCCACTTGCGGTCCAGCACGGACAGCACCACCCGGCGTTCGAACTCACGCATGATCTCGGGCGTGAGTTCCTGCTCGCGGCGCTCGTAGACCGCGTGCGCGTCCTCGATGACCACGTCGGTGATGGCGTCGGCGGTCAGGTTGGCCTTGCCCTGGGCGTCGTCTTCGAGTTCTTCGACGGTGACCGTGATCGGGAACAGCTGCTTGAACGCGCGCCACAGCTTGTTCAGGTCCCAGTCCTCGGGGAAGCCCTCCGTGGTGGCCCCGCTGACGTAGGACTCGATGACCTCGTCGGTCATCTTCAGCACCTGGTCCTGCAGGTCAGCTCCTTCGAGCACGCTGTGCCGCTCGTTGTAGATGACCTTGCGCTGGCGGTTGAGCACGTCGTCGTACTTCAGGACGTCCTTGCGGATTTCGAAGTTCTGCTGCTCGACCTGGGTCTGCGCGGACCGGATGGCCCGGGTGACGACCTTGGACTCGACCGGGACGTCGGGCGGGATGTTCAGCCGGTCCATGATCGCGGCGACGCGGTCGGAGTTGAACATCCGCATCAGGTCGTCTTCCAGCGACAGGTAGAACCGGGTCTCGCCCGGGTCGCCCTGACGTCCCGAACGTCCGCGCAGCTGGTTGTCGATGCGCCGGGACTCATGCCGCTCGGTGCCCAGTACGTACAGGCCGCCCGCGGCGACGACGTCCTCGTGCTCCTCGGCCACCGCGCGCTTGGCCTTGGCCACGGCTTCGGGCCAGGCCGCTTCGTAGTCCTCCGGGGTCTCCAGGGGGGACAGGCCGCGCTGGTGCAGCTCCAGATCGGCGATGAAGTCCGGGTTACCGCCGAGCATGATGTCGGTACCGCGGCCGGCCATGTTGGTGGCCACGGTGACCGCGCCCTTGCGGCCGGCCTGCGCGACGATCGTCGCCTCGCGCTCGTGATACTTCGCGTTCAGCACTTCGTGGGCCACGCCGCGGCGCTTGAGCAGCTGCGACAGGGTCTCGGACTTCTCCACGCTCACCGTGCCGACCAGCACCGGCTGACCGTGGCGGTGCCGCTCGGCGATGTCCTCGACGCAGGCCTCGAACTTCGCGTCCTGCGTCTGGTAGACCACGTCGGACACGTCGTTCCGGATCATCGGCCGGTTGGTCGGGATCGGCACCACCCCGAGCTTGTAGATCTGGTGGAACTCGTTGGCCTCGGTGATGGCCGTACCGGTCATGCCGCCGAGCTTGTCGTAGAGCCGGAAGTAGTTCTGCAGGGTGATCGTGGCGAGGGTCTGGTTCTCGTCCTTGATCTGCACGCCTTC
>DASWVA010000219.1:0-3542 GCA_036401415.1 Streptosporangiaceae bacterium | reverse complement strand
TGCGGCCACCGGCTCGATCAGGTGCACGGCGTGCCCGAGCCCGGTGTATATCTGCCGCAGCCGCTCCCACTGGCGCACGGCCCGGCGCGCGTCGGCGGGCTGGTCCGGCCGCATCCACGGATTGATCGCATAACTGACCGCGAAGTGGAACGGCGGGCACATCAGGTAACTGCGGACCGAGGCCCGGCGCTCGGCTGCCGGGTGTATCCCCAGCTCATCCGGGACCGGCCCGGTCCCCATCGCCATCGTCATGGGCCTCAGCATAAGAGCCACCCCGCACAACAGATAATGCGTCAACTATGCGTCTGAGGCCAGAAACGTTGCGTATTGCCGGTAGTCAGCGGCGAATCGTTAAACGATATTCGGGAACGGCGCATGATAGCGAAACTCGTGTGTCGGGCGGGTTAAATCCCCGCCCGCGGTGCCGCCGGAGGTGCCGGGCGCCTCAGTACCGGCCGACGTCGCGGGCCAGATCCAGGCCCAGCAGCCGGTCGGCGGCCGCGAACGTCTCGAACTTCGCGCCCGCCGCCACGTCGGTGTCGTCCGCCAGAAGCCGGAGCTGCGCGACGGCGGCCGGAGTGTCCAGGTCGTCCTCGAATGCCGCCGTGATCGCCTCCGCGTGCGGGGCCGACATGGCGGCGCTGGGGGAGTTGGCCCACTGGGCCACGGCGATGCGCCACCCGGTCAGGATCTTGTCCCAGGTGGCCAGCTGATCCCAGCTCAGCTCGGCGCTGTCCCGGTAACGCTGGTGCATGAACCCCAGCCGGGCCGCCAGCGGGTCGGTGCCGCGGGCGGTCAGCTCGGACAGCCGCCGCGGCCCGTGCCCGTCCGGGCCGGCGGTGACGTTGCCGGTCGGCGCGGCGAAGGAGTACACGACGTCCCGCCCGGCCAGCCAGCCGGTGTCGCCGGTGCCGATGTCGAACGCGGGGTTCGCGCCCCCGGTGAGGCCGGCCGTCGGCGCCAGCAGTTCCCCGGCCGGAATGATCCGGGCCGACGGGTGGATGTTCAGCGCTTCCCGGGCCGCGGCCGGGAGCGGCTCGCCGCCGGGGCCATCCGGGGCCAAGACCTCGCACACGGACGGGATCAGGCTCCGCCGCTCCGCGGTCCGCCGCAGCTGGTCGGGCAGGACCCAGGTACGCAGCAGGGCGAGGTCCGGGTCGGCGGGGTCGGCCGCGACCGGGGCGACGGCCAGCACCCGCAGCTCGCGGCGGTGGCCGGTCCGTATCGCCGCCACCTCCCCGGTGGCCGGGTCGTAGAGCCTCAGCACCGTCTAACCCTATGGCCGGCGGACATTCCCGCTAACGGAGGGTCATCGCCGGCGACATCGCCGACGTCTCTGGCCAGCGACCGCCCGCGTCACGCCAGACGGCCACAAGTATTCAGGTCTCGCAATGGCAACGGTTCCCGGTCGCCCGGCCCTTGCTTGCGTCCGGGTATGTCCGGACCTGCGGATTCCTTCGTTATCAAATGTTTTCCAAAGCGCCCGGAAGCCATTTCCCGAGAACGGGCCAATTACGGTTCCACCCGCTCTATTCGGCTCAATGCCGACATTGCGTACTCCAGTTGACGTCGTCGCCGGAGCGGCCCTAACATCAGCTCTCGTAACGCTGCGTGTTTTACTAATAACTGAAAGTGCCGCCCGGCAGGTCTTGTCCGGCGGACGCAGGCAAGCCTCTCGGCTGCGGAAGCGCAGCGCAGAGAAGCGCCGAACCGAACCGGCCTTCGGGCAGCCTCCAGCAACTTGACGCGACTGGAGGCTGCCGGGAGACCGGTCTCCCACCCAGCAACGGTCACCGGCAGCTGGGAAAGTTATCCAAGGAGAATCTGAATGTCTGTCAAGGCAAAGATCGCGGCGGGAGCCGCCACCTTCGGGCTCGTTGGTGGAGGCCTGGCGATGGCTGGCACCATGACCGCCAGCGCCGCGACGCCCAACTGCGCCAACAACTGCGCGCAGATCTTCTCGCAGAAGTACGGGCCGCAGTACCTGGTGGACGTCTACCAGGCGCGGGCCGCCGCGGGCACGCCCGTCATCCTCTTCCAGCGCTCGAACAGCGACCCGGCCGAGGACTTCGTCATTGTCGACGAGGGCACCGTCCGTCACTTCTACAACAACTACGGCCTGGTGAGCTCCGCGTTCGCGCACACCTACGCCAACGACACCGCGTACGAGATCCAGTACGAGCCGTACGGCCTGAACAGCAACTTCTGCCTGTCCACCTGGCCGGGCGAGACTCCGGCGCCGGGTTACCTGGTGCGCCTGGAGTACTGCGGCTCGTACTCCAACTCGATCTGGGCCGCTGACACCGACGGCACCACGGCGCCGGTCGGCTCCAGCGTGGTGACCGACCACCGCAGCACCGGCGGGTTCTTCTCCGGTGCTGGTACGGACGTGGCGCTGATCAACGGGGCCACGAACAGCTTCTCCAACCCGCTGGTCATGAACTACCCGGCCGGCTACCCGACCGACAACCCGCGGCCGCAGCTGAATGTCCAGCCGGAGAAGCAGTACTCCAACGGCGTGACGTTCGACAACCAGGAGTGGGGCACCGTCCGGGGCGTCGCTCGCTAGTTCCACCGCACGGCAGTTCCACCGCACGGCAGTTCACCGCACGACGGGGGCCTGAGGCCTCCTGACCAGGCTCCCTGGCCACCTTCGGGAACGGGTTCCTCCCAGAACTTTCCCTCGGCCAGGGAGCCTTCGTCGTGTCCCGGACCCGGGCCGGGTCTCGCGCGCGCGGCGTCCAGCCCAGGGCAGTGTCAAGCCAGGGCCAGGGCCAGGGCCAGGGCCAGGGCGGGGCCAGCGTCAGGCCAGGGCGGCCAGGCGGGCCGCGGCCGTGCCGATGCGCTCGTCGGTGGCGGTCAGCGCCAGCCGGATGTGCCGCGTTCCCGCGGCCCCGTACAGTTCGCCCGGTGAGACCAGGATGCCGGCCCCGGACAGCATGCGGGCCGACTCCCAGCCGTCCACGCCGGGCCGGGCCGCCCACAGGTACAGGCCGGCTTCGGAGTGCTCGACGACCCAGCCGGCCGCCTCCAGCGCGGGCCGGAGTACGGCCCGGCGGCCGAGGTAGCGCTCGCGCTGCTCGTCGGCGGCCTCATCATCGTCCAGCGCGGCGACGAGCGCGGCCTGGATGGGCGCCGGCACGATCATGCCCGCGTGCCGGCGGATCTCGTGCAGCCCGGCGACCACCGCCGGATCGCCGGTGACGAAGCCGGCCCGGTAACCGGCCAGGTTGGACCGTTTGGACAGCGAGTGGACCGCGAGCAGTCCGTCCGGGGTGCCGCCGGACACGTCCGGGTGCAGCACGGAGACCGGCGTGGTGTCCCAGCCCTGCTCGATGTAGCACTCGTCGGACGCCAGCAGCGTGCCCCGCTCCCGGGCCCAGCGCACCATCTTGGCCAGGTGCCCGGGGGGCAGCACCCGCCCCGTCGGGTTGGACGGGGAGTTGACCCAGGCCAGCTTGACCGTTTGCGGGCCCGGGGACAGCGTGGCGTCCGTGGCCAGTCCGGTCGCGCCCGCCAGCCGGACCCCGGCGTCGTAGGTG
>DASWVA010000218.1:0-3531 GCA_036401415.1 Streptosporangiaceae bacterium | reverse complement strand
CTGACCCGGTTGCGGGCGCGGTTCGTGAAGGACGCCACCGTCTTCACCGGCCTGGATTCGCTGACCATGCCGCTGCTGCGGCGACTGGCGCAGACCGGGCGGCCCGGCCGGATCGTGGTCATCGAACCGGAGAGCGGCCATCCGCTGCTGGCGGAGGCGCGGGCCACCGGGGTGCACGTCATGGTGGGCAACCCTGCCTCCGGGCGGATCCTGCTGCCCATCATCGCCGGATGGCGGGGATGTGCGCTCAGCTACGTCTACGCGCTGCGGAACGACCTGGCCGAGAACGAGGCCGTGCTGGACGCGGCCACCGGCATTCTGGGCCGGCGGTACGGCCAGCTCGACCCGGAACGCCAGCCGCACCTGGTGGTGCGGATCGACGACCCCCGGCACGCCGACCACTGGCGGGGACGGCACAGCGGCATCTCCGGCCACTGGTTCGCCGACGCGCTGTGCCCGCATGAATCGACGGCCACCGCGCTGGCCGACCGGATCTTCCGGCCCGGGGTGGGCCAGCTGCTGCTGTGCGGGGACAGTGCCCTGGCCCTGGCCACGCTGATGGAGCTGGGCCACCGGGCCTGGGAGCAGCACGAGCTTTCCGCCGCGGCCCACCCGCGGCTGAACGGCCAGGGGCCGGCCCCGTTCCCGGTGGACCGGGTGGTGCTGCTCAGCCCGCGGGCCGGGGACCTGCGGCGCGAGTACCTGGCCACGTCCTCGCCGTCGGTCACGCAGGTGCTGCCCGCGGTGCTGGCCCGGCCGGGGCGGTGGCAGGACGAGCTGCTGCCGCTGCTGGACGGGCTCCCCGCGGCGCATGCCGCCGGGAGCGCGGTTGCCATCGTCGACGGCCTGGCCGAAGATACGATGCACGAAGCCGGGCGGGTGGCCCGGCTGCATCCCGGCATTCCGGTGTTCGTGCTGACTTCGGACGGAGCGGGCATGAGCGAGGCCATCTTCGACCGCCTGCATCCGTTTCAGCGTGCCCTGCTGGTGGACGGCGAGGTGCCCGAGGACACCTGGACCAGGGTGGCCCGGCACTGGCACGAGTGCTACCGGCTCGGCCATCCCCCGGCGCCGGGTCAGCCGCAGGCGCCGGGGGAACCAGAGGCGCCGGGCCGCCGACCCTGGCCGGAGCTGGACGAGTTCCTCCGCCAGGACAACATTCTGCAGCTTCGCTCGATCATGACCGCGGTGGTGCAGCAGGGCCGGCAATGGGTGCCGCGGCGGTCGGTCACGCCGGGGAGCATCATCGAGCTCAGCGACGGCGAGCTGGAAGAGATCGCCCGCGCCGAGCACACCCGCTGGTACCGGCGGCGGCTGGCCGCCGGCTGGTCGGCCGGTGGGCCGCACCGCCGCCCGCGGACCCGGTCCAGCCACCGCCTGGTCAACAGCCGGGTGGTGCCCTGGCCGGCGCTGCCGGACTGCGACCGCCAGGGGCAGATCGACACCCTGCGCGCCCAGCTGGCCCGGCTGGAGGGAGCCGGTTTCGTGCCGGTCGTCCCGCCCGGCGGCCCCCCGGACGCCGGCCACTACGAACGCGTTGGCTCGGTGCAGGCCAGGAAACTGCAGAGCCGCCGGATCTGGACCCGGCGGTCCGGCGACGAGCTGACCGGGAACCCGGGCGACTGGCGGGTACTCGACGACTGGGGCGACGAGCGGACCGTCCGCGAGACCGAGTTCCTGGTCAGCCACGAGCACGTCGGCGGCGAACGGTGGCGGCGCACGGGGACGTACCGCGCCTGGCAGGTCAGCGAGCCGCACGTGCTGCGGACCATGGAAGGCCAGGCCGTGGCCCGGGCCGGGGACTGGGTGGTCGAAGGGCGTGGCGGCGAACGGTGGCCGGTGACCGACGAGCAGTTCCGCCGCACCTACCGGCCCGCCCGGGGCCAGGAGCCGGCCAGCACGCCCTGACCGCGGATTGAAGGGCGTGGGGTTGCCAAGGCCGCCGCGGTACCGGAAGGCTGACCTGTAACGCACCCGGCGCGGGCCGACCCCGCGCCACCGGAACGGCCCGGAGCACCGCAGATCCCGACCTGCGCGCTGAGCGTCACGACCAACGAAAAGAGTCTGTCATGGGCAGTTCCCCCCAGTCGCTCACCGGGATCGACCTCTCCGCGGCCGCGGAGCTGGCCGCGCAGCTGCGCGTTGACTCGGTCCGGTCCAGTACCAGCGCGGGGTCGGGCCACCCGACCTCCAGCATGTCCGCCGCCGATCTGCTCGCGGTGCTGGTGGGACGGCACCTGAACTACGACTGGGACCACCCTTCTCACCCCGCCAACGACCATCTGATCTTTTCCAAGGGCCACGCGTCGCCGCTGCTGTACTCGGTGTACAAGGCGGTCGGGGTGGTCTCGGACGAGGAGCTGATGACTCAGTACCGGCGCTTCGGGGCCCGGCTGGAGGGCCACCCGACCCCGGTGCTGCCCTGGGTCGATGTGGCCACCGGGTCGCTCGGCCAGGGCCTGCCGGACGGGGTCGGGGTCGCGCTGGCGGGAAAGTACCTGGACCGGCTGCCCTACCACGTGTGGGTGCTGTGCGGAGACAGCGAGATGGCCGAAGGCTCGATCTGGGAGGCCCTGGACAAGGCGGCCTTCTATGAGCTGTCCAACCTGATCGCCATTGTTGACGTCAACCGGCTCGGGCAGCGGGGGCCGACCGAGTGGGAGTGGGACCTGGACCGGTACGCGAGCCGCGCGGCCGCGTTCGGCGCGCGGGTGATCAAGATCGACGGGCACAACCTGGACGAGATCGACCAGGCGTTCCAGACCGCCACCGACGGGTCGGTGCCCCAGCCGACCGTGATCCTGGCCCGCACGATCAAGGGCCGCGGGTTCTCCGAAGTCGAGGACCAGGGGGGCTGGCACGGCAAGCCGTTCCCGCCCGACATGGCTGAGCGGGCGGTGGCCGAACTGGGCGGCGAGCGGCACCTGACCGTGCGCGGCCCGCAGCCCGGCCCGGTCCCGGACCACCTGCCCGGCCTGGATCCCACCGCTCCCGAAGGCGACGTGCCGTCCGCGCGGTACTCCGTCGGGGACCAGGTGGCCACCCGGAAGGCCTACGGCGACGCGCTGGCCGCCCTGGGCGCCGACAACCCCCGGGTCGTGGCGCTGGACGGCGAGGTCAGCAACTCCACCCACGCGGACGAGTTCGCGCACCTGTTCCCCGAGCGGTACTTCGAGATGTACATCGCCGAGCAGCAGCTGGTCGCCTCGGCGGTCGGGCTGGCCGTGCGCCACTACGTCCCGTACGCCTCGACGTTCGCGGCGTTCTTTACCCGGGCCTACGACTTCATCCGGATGGCGGCGATCTCCCGGTCGAGCATCCGGCTGGCCGGGTCGCACGCGGGCGTCGAGATCGGCGCCGACGGGCCGTCCCAGATGGCGCTGGAGGACCTGGCCATGATGCGGGCGGTGCACGGCTCGACCGTGCTCTACCCCAGCGACGGCACCAGCACGGCCGCCCTGGTTCGCGCGCTGGCGGACCGGGACGGCGTCAGCTACCTGCGGACCACCCGCGGCGCCTACCCGGTGCTGT
>DASWVA010000217.1:0-2168 GCA_036401415.1 Streptosporangiaceae bacterium | reverse complement strand
CGGGATGTAGTACAGCGCGTTGACCGGCGCGCCGAGCAGCGGGGTGATGATCACCGGCGGCAGGTACGTCCAGGCCTGGGTGAACAACCCGCCGAAGGCGTCGCCGGTCGCGAACCGCATCATCTTCGACCGGGCCCGGCGGCCGAGTTGCGTGACCCGTCGCGGCAGCCCGGGTGGCGGGCGCTCCGGCCGCGGCAGGAACCGGAAGAACAGCACCGCCGAGATCACCGGGATGGTCAGCGTAAGCGGGATCATCCACGCCCCGAACACCGCGAACGCCGTGCCCAGGGGAGCGAACACGAACAGCAGAATGATCTTGGCTATCCCGAACGTGCCGTTCTCGATCGGGATCCAGATCGTCTGCCGGACCGCGATCAGCACGCTGTCCTGGATCACGAAGATCGCGGTGGCCGCCACCGACCCCGCGAACAGCAGCGATTGCAGCAGGTTCAGCCGCAGGGCCGAGTGCGGCGGGGCGAAGTGCCGGATTCCCGCCAGGCAGGCGGCGGCCAGCAGCCCCGACACCACGGCCGCGAACGCGTAGGTCAGCCCGGTCAGCCGCCGGCTCTTCAGCCCGGCCCGGGGCAGGAAGCGCATCAGCATGCCGGACAGGTTCAACTGGCCGAGCCCGGCGAACAGGGTCACCGCCGACACCAGGGCGCCCGCCGTCCCGACTGCGTACGTCGAGAACAAGCGGGCGGCGATGATCCAGTAGGCGAAGCCCAGGACGCCGGTCAGGCCGGTGTTGATCAGCAGGGCCAGACCGCCCCGGGACAGTGGATCGGACCACTGACGGCGGATCGCCGACTGGACGCTGGCCAGCCCGCGGCTAACCAGGGCGCACCTGCGCCCGGTCCGGCACCCCGCACACCTGCCGGTAGAGGGCGGTCAGTTCGGCTGCGGTGTCGTCCCAGGTCGGCAGGGAGGTCAGCGCCCCGCCAGCCGCGCCTGCCCGGTCGGCGCGGACCGGGCGGTGGCCGCGCAGCGACGCCACCAGGCAGGCCGCGATGTCGGCCGCCGTGGCGTCCGCGGGCACCCCCTGGATCAGGCCGTCCTCGGCCAGATCGGCCAGGCCCGCGGTGCGCAGGCCGACCACGGGGACGCCGAGCGTGAGCGCCTCCATGACCGCCACCGGGTGCGCCTCGTAGTCCGAAAGCGCCGCGAACACTGCTGCCTCGCCGAGGGCGGCCGCCATCGCGCCGCGGTCGCCGGGGGCGATGTAGTCGATGCTGACCGCCTGGGCCAGGCCCAGGGCCCGCACCCGGGCTCGCAACGCGGCCTCGTACGGCCCGGCGCCCAGGATGCGCAGGGTGGCGTCCGGCACCGCCCGGCGGACCAGCGGCAGCGCCTCGATGACGCGCTGATGTCCCTTGTAGCGTTCGAGCCGGCCGCTGGACACGATCCGGTGCGGCACCTTGACCGCCGTCCGCGCGGCCGCCGCTGCAACGAGGTCACCGCCATTTTGAACGACGCGGATGCGGTCTGGATTCAGCCGGCCCGTGCCCGCCAGCAGCTCGCGTTCGAACCGGCTGACCGCCACCACGGTGGCCGCGCCGCGCAGCCACCGGCCCAGGGCCCGCCACTGGGCGGCCCGCAACCGGTTCCGCAGCCCGGACGAGTGCCCGCCGGTGTGCAGCGACACCAGATACGGCAGCCCGGCCCGGCGGGCCGCCTGCATGGCCAGCACCGGCACCGCGGTGTGGATGCCCTGGCAGTGCACCAGGTCGTAGGCCCCGCCCCGGATCACCCGGCCCAGCCCCGGCGCCACGTAGTAGTCCCGGTGCCGCGGGTAGGCGCGGACGCGCCGGACGGTGAAGCCACCACCGTCGGCCACCGCGGGCCGTTTCCCGGTCCGGTCCGTGGTCAGCACGGTGAGCTCGACGTCGCCCCGCCGCGCGATCCGGCGGGCCGTCTCGTGCACGTGCTGCTCGATCCCGCCCAGGTCGGGCAGGTACCGCGCCGTGACCACAAGCACCCGCAACGGCCGCCCGGTCTCGCTCATCTTGCCCTGCCCCGCACGGTCCGGGTCGCGTAGCCGGCCGTGGTCACCCCCAGGCCCAGCACCACCGCCGCGGCCCGGGCCGGCCCCCAGCGGTCGCCGCGGACCCCGGTGGCCAGGCCCCGCGCCACCGCCCGGGGGAGCACCCGGGTGGTGTACTCCCGTTCCG
>DASWVA010000216.1:0-19042 GCA_036401415.1 Streptosporangiaceae bacterium | reverse complement strand
CCCATGACGCCGGCGGGTACGGCCGCCCCGGCGGGGATGACGGCTACGGTGACCCCGGCCCGTACCGGCCGGCGCCCGGCTACGCCGGGCCGCCCCGCGACGGCGGCGACCGCTATGGCGACGACGACGACGGCGGCGGATACGGCGACGTCGGTGACGATAGCGGTGACCCTGGCTACGACGGCGGATACGTGCCAGCCGGTGACCGCGACGGCTACGCCGGCCGAGCCGGACCGGGTGGCTACCCGGCCGGCACCGCCCCGCCGGCCTACCGGGATCCCGGCGAGCCGCCGGTCTACACCGCCCCGGCCGAACCGCTCCCGGCCGAACCGCTCCCCGCCGAGCCACTCCCGGCCGAACCAGCCGAGCTCGCCCCGGCCGAGCCACCCGCGCCGGCGGCCTCGGCCCTGGACCCGGCCTATGACGCGGCGGCCGAGCCGGATCCGTACCTGGCCCCCGACAACTGCGATACCGGCGCCCGGACCGAGCCGTTCCGGGGCCCGTTCGAGCCGCACCGGGGCCAGCCCCGGCTCAGCGATTTCGTCCCGACCAGGTCCGAACCCGATCCGGCCGAACCCGATAGGAGCCACCAGCCCGGCCGCGGCGACGCTTCCCTGGGGGCGACACAAGAAAAGCTCGACAAGATCAGGGACCTCTACCTCACGGTCGAGGCCATCGGCGACGACAACGTGGGCAAGCACTTTGACGAGCTCATGACCCGCCAGCGCGAGCTGATCTCCGACTACTTCCGGGAGACCGGGTTCGGCGAGGGCCCGCGGGACGCCACCCCGACCGACCAGCCCGGCAACGGCTGAGCGGGCCGCCCCCGGCCGGGCCGGCGGGCCCGCGCTCAGGCCAGCGGAGCCAGCGCGTCCGCCAGCGGGGCCAGGAAGTCGGGCTTGACCCCGTGCGGCAGGTTGATGATGGCCAGGTCGACCCCGGCGTCCCGGTAGGCCGAAGCCAGGGCGGCGGCCGGCTCGATGCCCAGCTCCTGGTCGATGCGGACGTTCACCGAGCAGGTGATCTCGTTCGGGTCGCGGCCGATCCGGTCGCAGTGCCCGACCAGCACCTGCTTGAGCTCGCGCCAGTCGTCCACGCTCTCCGGCAGCAGGTTCCACTGCTGGGCCCAGCGGGCTGCGGTGCGCAGCGTCCGGGTCCGTCCCCGGCCGCCGATGGTGATCGGGGGATAGGGGCGCTGCCGCGGCTTCGGCTCACAGCGGGCGTCGGTCAGCTTGACGTACCGGCCGGCCAGGGTGGTGGTCTCCAGGCTGAGCAGGCAGGCGATGGCCTCCACTCCCTCGTCGAACCGGTCGAAGCGCTCCTTCAGCGGCGGCAGGTCGATGCCGTAGGCGTCGCACTCCATCTGGTTCCAGCCCGCGCCCAGCCCCAGTTCCAGGCGGCCCTCGGAGATGATGTCCACCGTCGCGGCCATGTTGGCCAGTACGGCCGGGTGGCGGTAGATCATGCCGGTCACCTGGCAGCCGAGGCGGATCCGCCGGGTGGCCTGGGCCAGGGCGGCCAGCATGGTCCAGCCCTCCAGGTTCGGCCCGGCCATGTCCCCGGTCAGCGGGTAGAAGTGGTCCCAGTTCCAGGCCGACTCGAACAGCGGGATCGTGTCCGCGGCCACCCAGACATCCCGGATCTGCTCCCAGGTTGTGTGCTCGGGCCGGGTCTTGATCGCGAACCGCATGAACAGCGCCTCCTCGGCAGTGGATCCGCGAGGCCGCTGACTGGCCACGAGGGCTCGGGTTGACCCTAATGCCCCGTTACCCCGGGCGGGATCGCCGGGCGGGCTGCGGCTGGCCCGCGCCGATTGCGCAACGGGCACATGCGCCGATTGCTGTTCCTCTAGGCTCCTGGTCGTTGAGAGGGGGGCCGTCTCGAGCTAGCTAGGGGACCTACCGGTGCATGACAGATTCCCCCGTACCACGCTGCGGCGGTCGGGCCGGTGCTGGGTCATCGTGGCCGTGGCCGGCTCGGTCATCGCGGCGGCCGGCGCCTTCCTGATCACGCACGCGCTGCTCGCGCGCAGCCCCGGCCTGCCCGCGGGCGCGCTGGTCATCCCGGCCAACATCGGTACCGCCGCCCCCACCCCGGCCGCCCCGCCGGCCGCGGCCCCGCTGGCGGCCTCCGTGCCGACCCGGATCGAGATTCCGTCCCTCGGCGTCTCAGCCCCGATGATGACCCTCGGACTCGGCGATAACGGCGCCGTCCAGGTGCCGCCGCTGGAGAACCACAACCTGGCCGGCTGGTACCAGGGCAGCGTCACGCCGGGGGAGCGGGGCACCTCGGTGATCCTCGGTCACGTCGACTCCTACACCGGTGAATCGGTGTTCTTCGGCCTCAAGACCCTGCGCGCCGGCAACCGGGTCGAGGTCGTGCGGGCCGACGGATCCACCGCCGTGTTCGCCGTCGACGGCGCGCAGAAGGTGGTCAAGTCGACGTTTCCGGCCCAGACCATCTACGCCAACACCACCTACCCGAGCCTCCGCCTGATCACCTGCGGCGGTCCCTTCGACAAGGCCGACGGCCAGTACCTGGACAACATCGTCGTCTACGCCCACCTGATAGCTTGATGTCGAGATACTGTAGGTTGAGACGCGCAAACGGGTGATGACGCAGCCGGAGCGGCACCGCAGTACGGCCCCCAGGCCGCCAGGCCAGCTCCGGAATTGGGCGAGGAGGCTCACGACGATGACCGGGAACAGCTTTGACAGCCGCGGGACGCTCACCGTCGGGGACCAGCAGTACGAGATCTACCGCCTGGACGCGGTCGAGGGCGCCGAGCGCCTCCCGTTCAGCCTGAAAATCCTGCTGGAGAACCTGCTGCGGACCGAGGACGGGGCCAACGTGACCGCCGGCCACGTGCGGGCGCTCGCGAGCTGGGACCCCAGGGCCGAGCCGGACACCGAGATCCAGTTTTCCCCGGCGCGGGTCATCATGCAGGACCTGACCGGGGTGCCCGCCGTGGTCGACCTGGCGGCCATGCGCGAAGGCATGGCCGCCCTCGGCGGCGACGCGGCCAAGATCAACCCGCTGGTCCCCGTCGAGCTGGTCATCGACCATTCGGTGGTGGCCGACTTCTTCGGCCGCCCCGACTCCTTCGAGCGCAACGTCGACCTGGAGTTCAGCCGGAACAAAGAGCGGTTCCAGTTCTTGCGTTGGGGCCAGTCCGCGTTCGACGGCTTCAAGGTCGTCCCGCCCGGCACCGGCATCGTGCACCAGGTCAACATCGAGCACCTGGCCCGCGTGGTGATGACCAGGGACGAGGACGGTGCCACCACCGCCTACCCGGACACCTGCGTGGGCACCGATTCCCACACCACCATGCAGAACGGGCTCGGCATCCTGGGCTGGGGCGTGGGCGGCATCGAGGCTGAGGCGGCCATGCTCGGCCAGCCCATCAGCATGCTGATCCCCAAGGTGGTCGGGTTCCGGCTCACCGGCGAGCTGCCGTCCGGCGCCACCGCCACCGACCTGGTGCTGACGATCACCGAACTGCTGCGCAAGCACGGCGTGGTCGGCAAGTTCGTCGAGTTCCACGGGGAAGGCGTGGCCGCGGTGCCGGTGGCCAACCGGGCCACGATCGGCAACATGAGCCCGGAGTTCGGGTCCACCTGCGCCATCTTCCCGATCGACGACGAAACCCTGGCCTACCTGCGGCTGACCGGCCGGCCCCGCGAGCAGGTCGCCCTGGTCGAGGCGTACGCCCGGGAACAGGGCCTGTGGCACGACCCCGGCCGCGAGCTGGTCTTCTCCGAAGAACTCGAACTCGATCTGGGCACGGTGGTGCCGTCCATCGCCGGGCCGAAGCGACCGCAGGACCGGGTGGCGCTGTCCGACGCCAGGACCGGCTTCCGTGAGGCCCTGAGCAACTACGTGTCGGTCCCGGAGACCAATGACGGGGTGGCCAGCACCTTCCCCGCCTCGGACCCGGTCGCCGACGAGCCGGGTGCCAGCCCCCAGGACGAGAACCCGGACGACGCGTCCAGCGAACCGTCCGCCTCCGAGCCGCACGCGCTGCACTCCACGCCGACCAGCGTGAGGCTGGCGGACGGCACCGAGGTCACTCTGGACCACGGCTCGGTGGTCATCGCGGCCATCACCTCGTGTACCAATACGTCGAACCCATCGGTCATGGTGGGCGCGGCCCTGCTGGCCAAGAAAGCGGTCGAAGCCGGGCTGAGCAGCAAGCCGTGGGTCAAGACCACGCTGGCCCCCGGATCCAAGGTGGTCATGGACTACTACGAGCGGGCCGGGTTGCTGCCCTACCTGGACAAGCTGGGCTTCAACCTGGTCGGGTACGGCTGCACCACCTGCATCGGCAACTCCGGGCCGCTGCCGGAGGAGATCAGCCAGGCGGTCAACGACGCCGACCTGGCCGTGGTCTCGGTGCTGTCCGGCAACCGCAACTTCGAAGGCCGGATCAACCCCGACGTCAAGATGAACTACCTGGCCTCCCCGCCGCTGGTGGTGGCGTACGCGCTGACCGGCTCGATGGACGCTGACATGACGCGCGACCCGATCGGCACCGGCCGCGACGGCCAGCCGGTGTACCTGCGCGACATCTGGCCCTCGCCCGCCGAGATCGCCGAGGTCGTGCGGGACGCGGTGGCCTCCGAGATGTTCGCCCGGGACTACGCGGACGTGTTCGAGGGCGACGATCGCTGGCGCGGCCTGCACGTGCCCGCCAGCGACACCTTCGCCTGGGACGAACAGTCGACCTACGTGCGCCGGCCACCGTACTTCGACGACCTGACGGACGAGCCGCAGCCGGTCACCGACATCGCTGGCGCCCGGGTGCTGGCCCTGCTGGGCGACTCGGTGACCACCGACCACATCTCGCCCGCGGGCGCGATCAAGAACGGCAGCCCGGCCGCCATCTACCTCAACGAGCACGACATCCCGCGCCAGGACTTCAACTCCTACGGGTCGCGGCGCGGCAACCACGAGGTCATGATCCGGGGCACGTTCGCCAACATTCGGCTGCGCAACCAGCTCGCCCCGGGCACGGAGGGCGGGGTCACCATCAAGCTGCCCGAAGGCGAGCAGCAGAGCATCTACGACGCGTCCCGCAAGTACCTCGGGGAAGGCACCCCGCTGATCGTGCTGGGCGGCAAGGAGTACGGTTCCGGCTCGTCCCGCGACTGGGCGGCCAAAGGTACCGCGCTGCTGGGCGTCCGCGCCGTCCTGGTCGAGTCCTTCGAGCGCATTCACCGGTCGAACCTGATCGGCATGGGAGTACTGCCGCTGCAGTTCCTGCCCGGGGAGTCGGTGAGCTCACTCGGGCTGACCGGCCGTGAGACCTTCGAGATCACCGGGATCACCGAACTCAACTCCGGGAAGGTGCCCACCGAGGTCACGGTGACCGCGGACGGCCAGGAGTTCAGGGCCAAGGTCCGGATCGATACCCCCGGTGAGGCGGCCTACTACCGCCACGGCGGGATCATGCAGTACGTGCTCCGGTCGCTCCGGGCCCGGCAGTGACCCTCCGCCCCAGGGACGACAATTGAACTCACGGCATCACTGAGGAGTGTGATCTGCGTGCGCGCGGTGGTCATCGAGGATCTGGGCGGTACCGAGGTCATCAAGCTCGTCGAGCACCCGGATCCGGAGCCGCAACCGGGTCAGCTGGTGGTCCGGGTGGCCGCGGCCGGCGTCAACTTCATGGACATCTACCAGCGCCAGGGGGTTGGCGGGTACAGGCCGGCGAGCTTCCCGGTCGTCCAGGGGGCGGAGGGTGCGGGCACGGTCACCGCCGCGGCCCCCGACGTCACCGCGTTTTCCGTGGGGGACCGGGTGGCCTGGGCCGGGGTGCCGCGCAGCTATGCCGAGCTGGCGGTGATCCCGGCTGAACGCGCTGTCCCGGTGCCCGGCGGTGTCGGGCTGGACATCGCGGCCGCCGTCATGCTGCAGGGCATGACCGCGCACTACCTGTGCTTCAGCACCTACCCGGTGCGTGAGGGCGACGTCACCGTGGTGCACGCCGCCGCGGGCGGCGTCGGCCTGCTGCTGACCCAGATGATCAAGCGCCGCGGCGGCATCGTCGTCGCCACCACATCTGGTCCCCCCGACGGGGAGAAGGCCGCGCTGGCCCGCCAGGCCGGTGCCGACCACGTCTCCGGCTACGACGGCTTCCGCGACACGGTGGCCGAGATCACCTCCGGCCGCGGCGCCCACGTGGTCTACGACGGCGTGGGCCAGGCCACGTTCGATGACGGGCTGGCTGCCCTGCGCCCGCGCGGCATGATGGTCCTCTACGGTGCGGCCAGCGGCCAGGTTGCCCCGCTCGACCCGCAGCGGCTCAATTCCGGCGGCTCGCTGTACCTGACCCGCCCCACCATGGCCAGCTACATCGCCGACCGCGATGAACTCCTCTGGCGGGCCCGTGACCTGTTCGACTGGCTGGCGAGCGACCAGCTGGAGGTCCGTATCGGCGCCACCTACGCGCTCGAGGATGCGGCCCAGGCCCAGGAGGACCTGGCCGCCCGGCGCACCACCGGCAAGCTCCTGCTGCTGCCCTAGAGTGGACGCCTCCGGGCCGGCCCGGCGGTCGCCGGGAACGACTTTGCTGGTCGTGTCGATCGCGGCGCTCGCGTTCAACCTCCGGGCCGCCATCACCAGCCTCCCGCCGGTCTACCCCGAACTGCAGTCCAAACTCCACCTGTCCGCGGCCAGCATCACCATCCTGGCCGCGACGCCGGTGCTGTGCTTCAGCGTGTTCTCCGGGGGAGCGGCCTGGCTGAGCCGGCGGTTCGGCGAGGAGCGGGTGCTTTTCGGCGCGCTGATCGGCGTCTCGGCCGGGCTGCTGCTGCGCGGCGCCTTGCCCCGTACCCTGCTGTTTCCCGGCTCGATCCTGGCCCTCGGCTCGATCGCCCTCATGAACGTGCTGCTGTCGAGCATGATCAAGCGCCGCTGGCCGCAGCGAGCCGGCCTGCTGATCGGCATCTACCTGACCGCGCTGTCCGGTGGCGCGGTGATCGCGTCGCTGATCAGCGTGCCGTTGTTCAACGGCTCGGGTGGTTCGGTCAAGCTGACCCTCGGTCTGTGGGGCCTGCCCGCCCTGGTCGCCGCGCTGATGTGGATCACCCAGCTCCGCTACGGCCCGCCCCCGCGGCAGCCGGCCGGTTCCGCCGGGCCGCCGCACGGCCCGGCGGGGCCCGCGCGGCCTGGTGCGTACCGGCAGCCGCTGGCCTGGCAGGTGACCGCGTTCATGGGCCTGCAGAGCCTGCTCTACTACGCGACCGTGTCCTGGCTGCCGGAACTGTTCCGTGACCGGGGTGACAGCGCCGGGACCGCGGGTGTGCTGCTGGGCGTGCTGGGGCTGGGCAACCTGCTCACCTCACTGCTGACCCCGATGCTGGCCCAGCGCTCCAGGGGCCAGCGGGTCATCGTGCTCCCGGCCGTGGTGGTCACCGCGGCCGGGCTGGCCGGATCGCTGTGGGCGCCGCTCGGGTCGGCGGTGTTCTGGGTACTGATCCTGGGGGCGGCTCAGGGGGCCACGCTCGGCCTGGGCATCTTTTTCACCGTGGCCCGGGCGCCGGACCCGGTCACCGCCGCATCGCTGGGCTCGATGGCCCAGTCGGTGGGTTACCTGTTGTCGGCGGCCGGCCCACTCGCGGTAGGGTTCTTGCGCGCGGCCACCGGCAGCTGGACGGTTCCCGTCGTGCTGCTGCTCGCGCTCTGCGCCGTGGAGCTGATCATGGGACTGCTGGCGGGGCGGGACCGGATGATTTCGGCCCGGTATCACCACGGAGACCCAGCCGTCACCACTGGCAGCCTGCCCGCCGACAACCGCTGAAAGTCCTCGATCTCGCGCGTTTGGCACGGCGTGTCGGCTGGACATTCGGGCCGGCGAAATTCGTCACAATTCGCCACGGCTTTCTTGACCGGAGTCGCAATCTATACGGCGGCCAGCAGAGTACAAATAATCACAAGAAGAACACGGGGGCCGGTGCGGAGCTATTGTCCCGCCGGTACGGGTGGATGGAGGAAACGTGCAGCTGCTCAGCGTGCGCCAGCCTTGGGCATGGGCGATAGCGCGCGGCCGCAAACGGGTGGAAAACCAGACGTGGGCGCCGTCCTACCGGGGGCCGGTGGCGATCTACGCCTCGATGCGTGTGGACCTGGACGCCGCGGGAAGCCCGCTGCTGTGGTTCGCCAGATGGAATCCGGACGACCCGGTGGCGGCGATCGGCGGGATCGTCGCGATCGTGACCCTGGCCGACGTCTGCTCAGCTGCGATCACCGGGGAGCGGTGTGATTGCGGCGAGTGGGCCGATCCCAACGCCTACCACTGGCGCCTGACCGACCCGCGGCCGCTGGCCCGGCCGGTGGTCAGCCTCGGCCACTCCGGCCACATGACCGACGCGATCCCGGTCCGGATCATCGGGTCGGACGGCACGCAGGCTGAGGAGTCGCAGACGGTCCTGTGGGAGCCCGGCCCGGCCGTGGTCGCCGAGGTCACCGCGGCCGCCCAGCTCGCCTGAACGCCAGCGCGCCGCCCCTGGGCGACACGCCCGTCAGCCCCGGCCCGGGTGCCGCGCGCGTCCCGCGCGGCACCCGAAATAGACTCGGGGGATTGCCGTCGCATCCGGCCACGCGGAATACCCCGAATACCCGGAACACGAGGAGCGCACGTGACCCTGCTGGAGTCCATCGCGGGCCCGGAAGACCTCAAGGGCCTCAGCCAGGAGCAACTTGCCGTCCTGGCCAGCGAGATTCGCGATGTCCTGATCGAGAGCGTCATCCGGACCAGCGGTCACCTGGGACCCAACCTTGGCGTGGTTGAGCTGACCATCGCGCTGCACCGGGTGTTCAGCTCGCCGCGGGACCGGATTGTGTTCGACACCGGTCACCAGTCCTACGTCCACAAGCTGCTCACCGGGCGGCAGGCGGCGTTCGGCACCCTGCGGCAACGCGGCGGCATGTCGGGTTACCCGAGCCGGGCGGAATCTGACCACGACCTGGTGGAGAACTCGCACGCGTCGACCAGCCTTTCCTATGCGGACGGGCTCGCCAAGGCGTACACGCTGCGGGGTGAGACCGACCGGGCCGTGGTCGCGGTCATCGGGGACGGCGCGCTGACCGGCGGGATGGCCTGGGAGGCGCTCAACAACATCTCGGTCCGGGACGACTCCCGGCTGGTCATCGTGGTCAACGACAACGGCCGCTCCTACCAGGCGACCATCGGCGGGCTGGCCAAGAACCTCAGCTCGGTGCGCATCACCCAGCGGTACGAGAACGTGCTCGACTACATCAAGACCACACTGTCCCGCACCCCGGTGGTCGGGCCGCCGGTGTACGGGACGCTGCACGGGATCAAGAAGGGCCTCAAGGACGTCCTCCAGCCGCAGATGCTGTTCGAAGACCTCGGCCTGAAGTACCTCGGCCCGATCGACGGTCACGACGAGGCCATGGTCGAGCTGGCCCTGACCCGGGCCAAGGAGTTCGGCGGCCCGGTGCTGGTCCACGTGATCACGCGCAAGGGCTTCGGGTACGCGCCGGCCGAGGAGAACGAGGACGACCGGCTGCACCAGGTGCCCGGCGCGCCCCGGCCCGGGTCTGTGCCCGGCGTGCCCGGGAAGACCTGGTCCCAGGTCTTCGGTGAGGAACTGGTGACGATCGGCACCCGCCGCCCGGACGTGGTGGCGATCACCGCGGCCATGCTCAACCCGACCGGCCTGGGTCCGTTTGCGCGGGCGTTCCCGGACCGGGTGTACGACGTCGGCATCGCCGAGCAGCACGCGGTGACCAGCGCGGCCGGCCTGGCCATGGGCGGGCTGCACCCGGTGGTGGCGATCTACGCCACGTTCGTCAACCGGGCGTTCGACCAGGTGCTGATGGACGTGGCCCTGCACCAGCTGCCGGTGACCCTGGTGCTGGACCGGGCCGGCGTCACCGGGCCCGACGGAGCCAGCCACAACGGCATGTGGGACGGCTCGATCCTGCAGGTGGTGCCGGGCCTGAAGATCGCCGCGCCGCGGGACGCGGCCCGGGTGGCCGAGCTGCTCAACGAGGCGATCGCGGTGAGCGACGGGCCAACGGTAGTGCGGTTTCCCAAGGGCACGGTGGGGCACGAGGTCGAGGCGGTGGCCAAGCTCGGCGGCATGGACGTGCTGCGCGAAGCCGGTAGCGGACCGGGAGCCGGGGCGTCCCGGGACGTGCTGCTGCTCGGCGCCGGGCCGATGGCGCTGATGTGCCTGACCGTGGCCGAGCGCCTGGCCGACCACGGCATCGGGGTGACCGTGGTCGACCCGCGCTGGACCAAGCCGGTCGACGAGGCGGTCATCGGCGCGGCCCGGCAGTACCGCCTGGTGGCCGTGGTCGAGGACAACGGCCGGGTCGGTGGCTACGGCGACGCGGTGGCCCGGCTGCTGCGCGACCACGATGTGGACACCCCGGTCAAGACGTTCGGGCTGCCCCAGCGGTTCATGACCCACGGTGACCGGAGCGAGGTGCTGGAAGAGGCCGGGCTGACCCCGCAGCACCTGGCCCGCCAGCTCACCGAGGCGGTGGCCCACCGGTCGCCCGCCGACGTTCCCGAGCAGGGTGCGCCGGTGCGGCAGCCGACCGAGGGGCAGTAACGTCAAAGGTGTGGCTGCCAACGTGCTGAACATCGCCGTCGTCGGTTCTGGTCCCGCTGGGCTGTACACGGCCGAGGCACTGGTCAAGCACGCTGCCGCGCTGCCCGATCCGGTCCGGGTGCGGGTCGACGTGCTGGACCGCCTGCCCACGCCGTACGGGCTCGTCCGCTACGGCGTCGCCCCCGACCACAAGTCGATCAAGTCCATCGCCGAGTACCTGCGCAAGGTGCTGGAGAGCCCGGACGTGCGGTTCATCGGCGGCGTGCACTTCGGCCAGGACGTGACCCGGGCCGACCTGCTGGGGGCCTACGACGCGGTGGTGTACGCCACCGGTGCCATGCGCGACCGGCGGCTGGGCATACCCGGCGAGGACCTGCCGGGCAGCTACGCGGCCACCGACTTCGTCAACTGGTACTGCGGGCACCCCGACGTCGGGCCGTCGGCGTTCGCCCTCGACGCCGAGTCGGTCGCGGTCATCGGGGTCGGCAACGTGGCCGTCGACGTGGCCCGCATCCTGGCCCGCGACCCAGCTGAGCTGCACACCACCGACGTGCCCCAGCAAGTGCTGGAAACCCTGCAGTCCAGCAAGGTCCGCGAGGTCCACATGATCGGCCGGCGGGGCCCGGCCCACGCCAAGTTCACCACCAAGGAGCTGCGCGAGCTCGGGGACCTGCCCGGGGTGGAGATCGTCGTGCCGGCCGGTGAGGCCGACCTGGAGACCTTCGACGCCGCCGGAGCCGGGGCGGAGCTGGCCACATCTGACCGGCGGGTCCGCGGCAACATGGTGGCGATCAGGAAGTGGGCCTCGGGCGAAGACCCCGGGCCCGCGGCCGCGTCAGGGCACGCCCGCACGCTGACGATACGGTTCTGGCTGCGGCCGGTGGAGATCACCGGTGACGAGCGGGTCACCGGGCTGACCCTGGAGCGGACCCGGCTCGACGAGAACGGCTCGTTCCAGGGCACCGGGGAGCGGGAGACGCTCGATGTCCAGATGGTGCTGCGCTCGGTGGGGTACCAGAGCGTCCCGCTGGACGGAGTGCCGTTCGATGAGCTGCACGCGACCGTGCCCAACGAGCAGGGCCGGGTGCTCGGCCCGGACGGCGCGCCGCTGCCGGGCGAGTACGTATCGGGCTGGCTCAAGCGTGGTCCCACCGGCGTGATCGGGACCAACAAGTCGGACGCGGCCGAGACCGTCCGCTCACTCCTGTCCGACCTGCTCGGGGACCAGGCCGTGGACGTGCCGCTGGCGCGGCCGGGCATGCTCCGCTACCCGCAGGCGGAGGCGGGCGACGGCTCGGCCCGGGTGGCCGCCCTGGAGGCCGTGCTGGCCCGCAAAGGCGTGCGGCCGGTCAGCTACGCCGAGTGGCTGCGGGTGGAGGCGGCCGAGACCAGCCTGGCCCGGGCCCTGGGCCGCGGCGACCGGGTCAAGCTGCACGGCCGGGACGAGTTGTTCGCGACCTGCTGGCCGGACAGCCCGGATCCGGGGCACGCGGAACCGGAGAACGCAGCCGCCGATCCCGGGAACACCACCTCGGACTGATCCGCGGGTCAGGAGGCTCCGGCCGCGCGCTCGGCCGCGGACGGCTCCACCTTGGCCAGCGGCCAGCCGCCGGCCGCCAGGTGGGCCCGGACCCGGTTGACGTCCGCACTGGTCGGCTGGACGTGAGCGACCTCGCCGATGGCCCGTTTGATCACGGCGGCCGAGTCCGGGTCGCTCTCGCCGGCCAGTTCGTCGGCGATGGCCAGGACCTCGACGTCGGTCAGCTGGGTGCCCAGTAGCGCGAACAGCGGGATGTAGTCGGTGGACGGCACTCCGTCGGGGTAGCCGGCCCGGAGCCAGTTGATGACCGACTGCAGGATGTATGGCATAGGCATGGGCTCGGTGCCTCTCGATGTTCGGTCAGCTGAACTGGTCGGGCCGGGCCAGTGGCCAGCCACCTTCGGCCAGCCGGGCGCGGACCCGGGCCACGTCCTGCGGGCTGGGCTGCACGTCCATCACCTCGGTGATCGCCTGCTTGATCGCGGCCGCGGACTGCGGGTCGCCCGAGTTGGCCAGCTCGTCGGCGATGGCGCGCAGGTCGTCGTTGGTCACCTGCGTGCCCAGCAGCGCGAACAGCGGCATGTAGTCCTTGGGCGGTAGCCCTTCGGGGTAGCCAGCCCTGACCCAGCCCAGGATCGAGTGTACGTACGAGGACAGCGGCATGAGCTGAACTCCTGTGTGGGTTCGTCCCGCCCGGCCGGGCGGCGCAATGATCAGGTCAGGTGCCGGCGACGATGAGGTAGATGCCGTACCCGATCGCGGCCAGGATGATGGCGAAGCAGACGCAGGCCACCACCAGGCCCACGGGGTTGCCGCCGTACACGGTCTCCTCGCCGGCGTGGCCGCGCACCTCGTGGTGGGCACCCGCGCCGCCGCCCGCGCCCGCGGTCGCCACCTGGTGGCCGGGCATGTTCAGGAACCGCAGTCCCACCGCGAACAGGGCCGGGAGCCCGGCTCCGGCGAGCAGGCCCACCACCACGATCTGCCACAGAGCCGACAGGTTGATCCAGTCGTTCACGTTGTCCCCTATTCTCGGCAGGCCGTCAGGCCACGGCGGCGGGCTCGGGCTTGCTCGGGGCGGCCCCGCCGGTCCACTCGTCGTTGACGTTCTTCGCGCTCACCGCGGTCTTGCGGGACCGGACGAAGATGGTCGCGGCGATGGCGATCAGGATCACCACGTCGACGATCACGCCACCCAGGCCGCCGATCACGTGGGCCAGTGCGTAGGCGCCGGCGCCCACCAGAGCCGCGATGGGCAGGGTGAACAGCCAGGCCGTGGCCATCCGGCCGGCCACGTTCCAGCGCACCTCGGCGCCCTTCTTGCCGATGCCGACCCCCAGGATCGAGCCGGTCGCCACGTGCGTGGTGGACAGCGAGTAGCCGAAGTGGCTCGACAGCAGGATGATCGCGGCCGAGGAGGACTCGGCCGCCATGCCCTGCGGCGACTCGATCTCCACCAGGCCCTTGCCCAGCGTGCGGATGACCCGCCAGCCGCCGATGTAGGTGCCGAGGCTGATGGCCAGGGCGCAGGACAAGATGACCCAGAACGGCGCCTTGGACCCCGACGGCAGCGAGCCGTTGGCGATCAGGGCCAAGGTGATGACGCCCATGGTCTTCTGGGCGTCGTTGGTGCCGTGCGCCAGCGAGACCAGGGACGCCGATCCGATCTGGCCGACGCGGAAGCCGTGCTTGCGGGCACCGCCGGAGATGTTCCGGCTGAGCCGGTAGATCAGCCAGGTCCCGGTCGCGGCGACCAGCGCGGCGATGATCGGCGATAGGCCGGCCGGGATGATGACCTTGGAGAACAGGCCCTTCCACTTCACCGCGCCAAAACCCGCGGCCGCGATGGTGGAGCCGACGACCCCGCCGATCAGGGCGTGCGAGGAACTGGACGGGATGCCGAAGTACCACGTGAGCAGGTTCCAGATGATCCCGCCGCACAGGCCGGCCAGGACCACGGTCACGGTGACCTTCCCGGTCTGAACGAGGCCGCTGGCGATCGTGGCCGCGACGCTCAGCGACAGGAACGCTCCCACGAGGTTGAGAACCCCCGACAGAGCCACCGCGACCCGCGGGCCCAGGGCGCCCGTCGCGATCGAGGTCGCCATGGCGTTGCCGGTGTCGTGGAAGCCGTTCGTGAAGTCGAAGCCCAGCGCCACCACTACGAGCAGAGCGATGATTATGTCTTTCGTCACGACAGTAAGAGTTCACGGTGGTCAGGCCGCTATCAAGACCTCCGCCCAAGTTCCGGCCAAGGGTTCAGTGGCCGGACTTCTGCAGTTAACCAATTGTTTGACTGGGCGGCTGCAGATCGCGGTGACCTGGGATTTCATCGAGAAGGTGCACTGCCCCACGAAGTGGTGGCCCACCGGTGACCTCGCGGCGACGAAAAGGTAGCGTCACCCCCGCCCCGCCGCCCCGGCTGATAACAGCAAGAAGCGTGGACGCGTAACGGTCGGCGGGGGTCGGCACCGGCAGACCGGCGGTTACATGGCAGGCTTTCAGGAAAGTGCCGGTGGAGCGGGCGCCCAGCCCGGCAGCCTGCGACAACCCCGTACCGTGATTCAGGAGCGTCCGTGACCGAAGCCCATGAAGACCTGTCCGGCGCTGATACGCGCCCGCATCACCACGCGCGCGACGGGCACGGGCAGCACGAGGGAGGCCCGCGCGATCACCCGCGTGAGGCCAGTCACCAGCCCCAGCACGGGAGCACCCAGCGCGGGAACAAGTGGTGGACGCTGGTCGCGGTGTGCCTGGGCACGTTCATGCTGCTGCTGGACATCACCATCGTCAACGTGGCCCTGCCGGCCATCCAGACCGCGCTGCACTCCAGCTTCGCCGACCTGCAGTGGGTGGTCGACGCCTACGCGCTGACCCTGGCCGCGTTCCTGCTCACCGCGGGCAGCCTGGCTGACATGTACGGCCGGCGGCTGATGTACCTGGTCGGGCTGGTCATCTTCACCGCCGCCTCGGTACTGTGCGGCTTTGCCACCAGCACGCTGATGCTCCAGCTGTCCCGCGGCCTGCAGGGCGTCGGCGGCGCGGTCATGTTCGCGGTCTCGCTGGCTCTGCTGGCCGATGCGTTCCGTGGCCAGGACCGGGGCACCGCGTTCGGGGTGTGGGGCGCGGTCACCGGGCTGGCCGTGGCGATCGGCCCGCTGGCAGGCGGCCTGCTGACCTCCGGCTTGTCCTGGCGCTGGATCTTCTTCGTCAACGTGCCGTTCGGGATCGCGGCCGTGGTCATCGCGACGCTCAAGGTGTCCGAGTCGCGGTCTCCGCAGGCCAGCCGCCCGGACTGGATCGGCTTCGTGCTGTTCACGGTGGCGCTGGCCAGCCTGGTCTACGGCCTGATCGAGTCGAACGAGAAGTCGTTCGGCAACAGCCTGGTGCTGGGCTGCTTCGCACTGGCCGCACTGCTGCTCATCGCGTTCACCATCGTCGAGCTGGTGATCAAGCATCCGATGTTCGACCTGACGCTCTTCAGGCTGCCCACCTTCACCGGCGGCTCGGTCGCGGCGTTCGGCGTCAGTGCGTCGATCTTCGCCATGCTCCTCTACCTCGTGCTGTACTTCCAGGACATCCTGGGTTACTCGGCGCTGGCCACCGGTGTCCGGATCATGGTGCTGTCCGGCGGGATCCTGGTCACCGCCACCGTGGCCGGCCGCCTGTCTTCAAAGGTTCCGGTCCGCCTGCTCATCGGGCCCGGCCTGATCCTGGTCGGGGTGGGGCTGTTGCTCATGCGCGGGCTGAACGGCACCTCGCACTGGACGCACCTGGTCCCGGGCATGATCCTCGGCGGCATCGGTGTCGGCCTGGTCAACCCGCCGCTGGCGTCGACCGCGGTCGGTGTCGTCCCGCCGGCCAAGGCGGGCATGGCGTCCGGCATCAGCTCGACCTTCCGGCAGGTTGGCATCGCCACCGGCATCGCGCTGCTCGGCACGCTGTTCACCAGCCAGGTCAGGAGCGACGTGCTGAGCCAGGTGGCGCACCAGGCCAGCCTGGCCCATCAGGGCCCGAAGATCGCCGCCGCGGTCCAGTCCGGGGCGGTCAGCCAGCTCATCGGCAAGCTGCCGCCTCAGGCCCGGCAGGCCGCCGCCGAGGTCACCAAGGGTGCGTTCGCCTCCGGCCTCAACCGGATCCTGCTGGTGGCGGCGGTTATCGCCCTGGCCGCTGGCGTGCTGTCGCTGCTGCTCATCCGCGGCAAGGACTTCGCCCGCAGCTGAGCGACTGCGGCGGCCGGAGGAGCGCCACCGGATAAGGTGGCTGACTGTGGCTGAGGTGAGCATTCCGGGGTCAAAATCGGTGACCGCGCGGGCGCTGTTCCTCGCCGCCTGCGCCTCCGGCCTGAGCTATCTCCGGCTGCCGCTGGTCTCCGATGACACTGAGGCGTTCGCCGACGGGCTGGCCGCGCTCGGGTACCAGGTGCAGTGGTCCGGCGATGACCTGGCCCTGATGGGCAGCCCCGACGGCCCGGCCGCCGTCGCGGCGGACGTGTACTGCCGGGACGCGGGCACGGCGGCCCGCTTCCTGCCCGCGCTGGCCGCGACCGGGCACGGGACGTTCCGGTTCGACGGGTCATCCCAGCTGCGCCGGCGCCCGGTCGGCCCGGTAGCCGGCGCGCTGCGCGACCTGGGCGCGGCCGTCACCTTCGAGGGCGAGGACGGGCACCTGCCCCTCACCGTGACCTCCGACGGGCTGTCCGGCGGAGCGGTGACGCTCGACGCCAGCGTGTCCTCGCAGTTCCTGACCGCCCTGCTGATGGCGGCCCCGCTGACCCGCGAGGGCCTGGCCATCACCGTGACCGGCATGGTGTCCGCCCCTTACGTGGACATGACGGTAAGGATGATGCGGCAGTTCGGGGCGAAGGTGAAGCGGGACGGGGAGACGTTCACGGTCCAGCCCGGCGGTTACGCGGCCCGCAGCTTCAACGTCGAGCCGGACGCATCGGCGGCCAGCTACTTCTTCGCCGCCGCCGCTATCACCGGGCAGACCGTGCTCGTGCCCGGCCTGGGCGTTGATTCCCTGCAGGGTGACGTGGCCTTCGCCCGGGTGCTCAAGCAGATGGGCGCCACGGTCCAGGTGTGGCCCGACGGCCTGTCGGTCACGGGAACCGGCCCGCTGCACGGGGCCGAGGTCAACATGCGCGACATCTCCGACACCATGCCCACGCTGGCCGCGATCGCCCCGTTCGCCGACGCACCCGTGCGCATCGTCGACGTCGCCAACACCCGGGTCAAGGAGTCGGACCGCCTGGACGCATGCGCGGCCAACCTCCGCCACCTGGGCATCGAGGTCGCCACCGGCCCCGACTGGATCGAGATCTGGCCCGGCGCCCCGCAGGGCGCGGTCATCGACTGCCACGGCGACCACCGCATCGCGATGAGCTTCGCCGTAACCGGCCTGCGCACGCCCGGCATCGTTCTGGACGACCCGGAATGCGTGAAGAAGACGTTCCCCGGTTTTCATGCGGCCCTGGCCGCCCTGCGCCAGGAATGGGACCTCAGCTAACCCCTCGCCCGGGAACCGTGCTGGGGGGCGGTGGTTCGCCGTCCGGGCAACGGGTAATACCTGAAGCCAAGGAAAGCGGCCCGCGGTGACGGCCCGGCCCGGAATTCAGGCTGACGCCGTATACCTACCTATCAAGCCGGCATAGTCTTAATTCCGGCCTGACGGAGTCTTGCGTAGGGGAGGTCCTGTGGCTTTGCCGGACTTTCTGATCATCGGCGCGCCGAAGGCGGGTACGACAGCGCTGCACGCCGCGCTGGCGCAGCATCCGGGGCTGTACCTGTCCGCCATCAAGGAGCCGAAGCACTTCCTCACCGACGGGCCCCCGCCGACGCGCGGGGGCCCGGGCGACGCCCAGACCTACCGGGAGCACGTCTGGCGCCGGGAAGACTATGAGGCGCTGTTCGACGAGGCCCCGGAGGGCACGCTGCGGGGGGAATCCACGCCGCTGTACATGTACGACCCGGACGCGATGCGCCGGATCCGGCAGGCCATCCCGGACGCCAGGCTGATCGCGGTCATCCGGGACCCGGTGGAGCGGGCCCATTCGAACTGGACGCATCTGTGGTCCGCTGGCCTGGAGCCGGAGGGTGATTTCGTCCGGGCCTGCGCGGAGGAACCGCGGCGGATCGAGGCGGGCTGGGCCTCGTTCTGGCACTACGTGGGGCTCGGCCGGTACGGCGAGCAGCTCGAGCACGTCCTCTCGCTGTTCCCGCGCGAGCAGGTACTGGTCATCCGGTACCGCCAGCTGGTGGGCGAGCCAGCCAAGACCCTGGACGAGATCTTCGGCTTCCTGGGCGTCGAGCAGGGGCTGGTGACCGAGATCCCCCGCCAGAACGTCACTTCGCACCCGGAGGCCACGCGGGCGCACCGGGCCGTGGCCCAGCTGCTCCGGGCCAGCGCCGCGGTCGGCCGGTTCCTGCCCGGGTCGGCGTGGGATGCGGTGACCGGCCTGCTGGAACGGTTTTTGCAGCGGCACAGCCGGGAGCGGCAGCCGCTCAGCTGGGAGCAGCGGCAGGCGCTCATCCCGCGTTTCGAGGCCGACCTGGAGCGGCTGGAACGCGTGCTGGGCGCGGACTTCACCGACTGGCGAGCGCCCCGCGTCCGGTCCGGTGGCCTGGTCGGCTCCCGGCCGCAGGGGCAGACCCAGGCCCGGAACGGCCGCCCGGCCCAGCCGGCGAAAACCGGGACGGCCAGCAGTTAGCCCGGCCCGCCCAGCCGTCAGCGCCGCCGGCCAGCCAGCCCGGCCCGCCGGCCAGCCCGGCCCGCTGGTTAGCGCAGCTCGGTGCGCAGCTCGTGCGCGCCGTCGGCCCGGGTCATCTCGTAGTAGAGCCGCTGGCGGCCGTCCGGAAGCGTCAGGATGTCCAGATAGCGCAGACCGCCGCCGTGGAACGGCGACGACGCGGCCGGT
>DASWVA010000215.1:0-8749 GCA_036401415.1 Streptosporangiaceae bacterium | reverse complement strand
CCGCGGGGGCACGGCCCGCCAGCCAGATGCGGGCCGGCACGGTGACACCCGGTCCCGCCGGGCCGTCGTCGGTGTCGTACCGCGTCCAGGTGGGCACCGGGTCGGGCAGCTGCACCCGGACTCCGGCCGTAGCCGCCAGCGCGGGCTGGGCCACCACGGCACCGGCCAGCCCGATGAGCATGGCCGCGCTCACCAGGGACGCCTGCGCCGCCCGGCCCCGCCGCTTTCCGGCCGTCCTGCCCATGCCACCCATCTGGCTTCCCTTCCACCGCTGGGGACACATCGTCTTCTAGACGTCGGCACCGGCGCACAGGTTGCGGCAGATCAGCCCGAATTTCCCCATCCGGGGGGACCGAGTCATCGGTCGTCCAATCCAGTCATCCGACTGATGACAGCCGGCCGGGCACCGGGGCATGTTCAGGTCATGATCGTGCCCCCGGCTGGCGCTTCCCCGGCTGGCGCTTCCCCGGCTGGCCCATCTCCGGCCGATTCAGCGTGGGCGCCGTTCCGGCACCGGCTGTTCGCCGAGATGTGGACGGCCCAGTTCGTTTCCAACGTCGGCAGCTGGATGCAGACCGTCGGCGCGCAGTGGCTCATGCTGTCGCTCACTGGCTCCGCCGTCTACGTGTCGCTGGTGTCGACCGCCGGGAGCCTGCCGGTCATGCTGTTCGCGGTGGCGGCCGGCGCCATCGGTGACCTGGTCGACCGCCGCCGTTTCCTGCTGATCTCCCAGGGACTCATGCTGGCGGCCGCGGTGGCCCTGGGGGCGCTGGCGCTGGCCGGGCTGGTCAGGCCGTGGACCCTGCTGGCCCTGATCTTCGCGCTCGGGGTCGGGCAGGCGCTGACCGCCCCGACCTGGCAGACCCTGCAGCCGGAGCTGGTCCCGCCGGCCGAACGGCAGCAGGCCATCTCGCTGGGCTCGGTGAACCAGAATCTCGCGCGGGCCATCGGGCCGGCCATCGGCGGCGCGATTCTCGCCGCCACCAGCACGGGGACGGTTTTCCTGGTCAACGCGGCGACGTTCCTGGCCGTGATCGCCGTGGTGGCCACCTGGCGCGGCACCCGCCCGGCCAGCGTGCTGCCTCGTGAGCACCTGGGCGAAGCGATCCGGGCCGGCGGCCGGTACGTCATGGCCAGCCCGGCGCTCCGGGTCATCTTGCTGCGGGCCCTGGTGTTCGTGTTCTTCGCCAGCTCGATCTGGGCTTTGCTGCCGCTGACCGTGGAGAGGCAGCTGCACCTCGGGGCAGGGGGCTACGGCCTGCTGCTCGGCTGCGTCGGAGTCGGTGCCGTGGCCGGCGCCCTGCTGCTGCCCCGGTTGCGGACCCTGCTGTCGGCCGGCCGGCAGCTCACCGCCGGGTCGCTGGTGCTCGGGCTGGTCGCGCTGGTCATCGGCCTCATCCACGTCACCGCCGTGGTGGCGGTCGTCCTGGCGATCGGTGGCATGGCCTGGGTGCTGGCGCTGTCCACGCTGAACTCCGCTTACCAGCTCACCCTGCCGGGCTGGGTCAAAGCCCGGGGCATGTCGTTCTACCTGATCGTCTTTCAGGGCGGGAACGCGGCAGGTGCCGCGGTGCTGGGCGTCGTGGCCAGCCAGGCCGGGCTGAGTGTCTCCTACATCGTCTCCGCCGTGGCGCTGGCCGCGGGCGCGCTGGTGGGACTGCGGCTGCCGTTCCAGAACATCGCGCCCGCCAGCCTGCTGGCCGCCGGTGACTGGCCCGCCCCGCAGCTCACCCTGGCGGACAGCACCGAGCCCGCCGGCCCGGTCATGGTCACCGTCGAGTACCGCCCGGCGGACGGCAAGCACGACCAGTTGCTGGCCGCGCTCCGCGACGCGCGGTTCAGCCGCCGCCGGACCGGCGCCACCGCCTGGCGGGTCTGGCAGGACGCCACCGACCCCGACCTCATCGTCGAGCAGTTCGTGGTCGCTTCCTGGGACGAGCATCTGCGTCAGCACGAGCGGATCACCCGCCGCGACGCCGACCGCTACGCCGCCGTCCGGGCCCTGGCCGATCCCGCCCGGCCGGCGGCCGTCACCCACTGGATCACGCCGGCCCCTGGGGTGCGGAGTCGTTGAGGACGTGCGCGAGCTGGACCCGGCTGGTGATCCCCAGCTTGGGGAACAAGTGGTACAGGTGTGATCCCACCGTGCGGTGGGACAGGAAAAGCTGCTGGGCTATCTGCCGGTTGGAAAGGCCGCCCGCGGCCAGCTGGGCAATCTGCGATTCCTGCGGTGTCAGCGGGCACGGGCTGGACGGCTCTGCGGAAAGGTCAGCTGCCCGGCCGGTAGCGCCGGATTCGGAGTCCAGTTCATGAGCGCGGGCGAGAAGGGAAGCTTGACGGGACTGGTCGGTGACCAGAGCGGCAGCGCGCTGCAGGGCGGCGGCGGATATGCCGGCCGCACCGCGCTGAGCCGCGCACCCGGCCAGTGCCTCCAGTTCCGCGGCCAGGGAATCATCCGGGCCCATCGTGGCGGCTACCTGGTGCCAGACCCTGCGCTCACGGTGTCCCGGGCTCAGCCGGGCCAGGGCCAGATGGATCCGCTGGCGGTCACCCACGGTCAATGACTGATAGACGGCGGCGGCCATCAGCGGGTGCGCGAAGACGAGCTGGCGCCCGCTCAGGCGGACCAGACGGGCGTCGATCGCAGGCTGGATGTGGCTCGCGTGAACCCTTTCACCCGACACCGCGGCCGCGGCCTGGGCCAGTTCGGCGAGACTGTACCGGCCGGCGAAGCCGTAGCGGGCATCCGCCGCGGCGGCCGACAGCACCATCCGGGTCCCGGGCGGCAGCCCCGCCGGACCGGTGATGAAGGACCGGTGCAGCGTGTCGTTCAGCACCGGCCAGCTCAGCGGGCCGCCGGTCCCTCGCCACGTGGAAGGCAGTTCCTGCAGGGCGAGCGGGTTGCCGGCCGCGTACTCAAGCAGCCGCCGTCGAACCGTACCGGTCAGATCAGGGGCCACCCGGTCGAGCAGGGCCCGGCTCGCCGCCTCGCCCAGGGGGCCAACGGGAACCAGAGGCAGTCCGGCGGCCTCGATCTGCTCGTCCGCGCCGTCACGTAGCGACAGCATGACCACGACCGGCTTGGCGGTGACCCGGCGGCCGACGAACGCGAACACGTCGGCTGAGGGGCGGTCCAGCCAGTGCGCGTCATCGCCCACGACGAGCAGCGGCTGCTGTCTGCTCACGTGAGCCAGCAGCTCCAGTACGGCCAGGGCGACGCGGTGCGGCTCGGGCGCCGGATGGCGATTGAGGTTCAGCGCATCTTCCAGCACCTCGCTCAGCTCGGAGGTGGTGGGCCGCGTTTCCGGCGCGACCGGCCGTAGCAGCTGGTGCAGGGCGGCGAATGGCAGATGCGACTCGGCGCGTACCCCGTTGCAGGACAGCACCTTCAGGCCGCGCCGCAGCGCCAGCTGCTGAGCCTCGGCCAGCAGCGCCGTTTTACCGGCACCGGGCGGTCCGCGCAGCAGCATGGCTGACCCGTGACCGGCGGCGGCCTGCTGCAGCGCCGCCGCCAGGGCCGCCCGTTCATCGTCTCGGCCAAGCAGCACCCGCAACCCCCTTCAAGGCAGTTCCAGTGTCGGATCGGCGCAGGCGTCGTGGCCAACTCAAACATGTCATCTGACCCATCGAATAACGCGATGGATCAGGTGACGTGACCAGCGGCCGGCTGTTGGCCGGCTTGACCCGGTGGACACAATGTTCATGCCCGAACGGATGGCAGCGAGAAGGACGGCCCCCTACGTTGATGAACGAGCGCCAGCTTGAGTACGTGGTCGCCATTGTGGAGACGGGAAGCTTCACCGCCGCCGCCGAGCGGTGTCACACCACGCAGTCTGCGCTGAGCCATCAGGTGGCTCGCCTGGAACGTCATCTCGGTACGCAACTGTTCGACCGGACTGGCCGCTCCGTGCAGCTGACCACCACCGGACGCTCACTGCTCCCCGTCGCCCGCCAGATCCTGCGGGACATGAGAGACGTTCGCGCGGAAATCCGCGCGGTCGACGGTCTGATCCGCGGCCCGCTGCGGATCGGGATGACCCAGACCGCGATCCAGGTCCTGAACCTGCTTCAGCTACTGACCGACTACGGCAAGGCCTACCCCGACGTTGAAATGTCCATCACGGTCGGCCCCGGGTTTGAGCTGCTGAGTGGCGTGCAGTCGGGTCATCTTGACATCGGCTTTGGCGCTCTGGACCGCCCGGCACTGCCGCCGGGGGTCCGGTTCGTGCCGGTAGGCCGGATTGAGCCGCTGGTCGCCGTCGTGGCCTCCGGCCATCCACTCGCCAGCCGCACGTCGGTGCAGCTGCGTCAACTGGCGCAAACAAGCCAGTTCATCGACTTCCGGGCCCACACGACGCTGTGGAACAAGGTCGAGGCCATGTTCGGGGCCGCCGGCGTCGAACGGCGCGTCATGTGTGAACTCGGGAGTATCCCGCTGATGGTCGGCCTGGCCGCCACCGGACTCGCGGTGGCCGTCGTGCCGCGCGCCTTCACCGAGGTGGGCGGCGGCCAGCCATCGTGGTGCAAGGAAATCCGGGTGCTGCCGCTCACCGAGCCTGACAGCAGCCTCACCATGGGTTTCTTCTGCCGCAACGGCACCATGGCCACGCCGCTTCGCGCTTTCGCTGAGCTGTTTAGCGTGGAGCGTCACGTGTTCCCGCCACCATCTGGCGATGTCCTGGGGGGCTGACCACCCTAAACGGGTCACCTCGTTCTTGTTCAGGTGAAGCGCTTGATGAAGTCCAGCGCGGTCTGGGCCACCTCGGCCCAGCCGCTGTCGATGGTCAGTGAGTGGCCGCGGTCAGGAATTTCGGTGAACTCGGTGACGCCGGGGTTGTGTTCCTGCTGCGTGAACTCCGCGTGGGAGATGGCGTGCGGAATCGTGTTGTCCTTTTCCCCGGAGATGATGAGCAGCGGGCCGCGGTCGGGGTTGCGGCGGTCCACCCGGGCTTCGGTCTTCGGGTTGAAGTTCGCGGTCGCGGCCTGAAACAGCGGAGCGCCGGATGCCGGGACCGCGAAGGTGTCGTACAGCCGGTGGGCTTCCTCGTCGCCGACGGCGTTGGCGAACGCGAACCGGAACTGCTCGAACGTCAGCGGAACCGCGCGGTGCCGGTTGGCCGGATGGCCCAGCACCGGGCGCGCAGCCTTCAGCGAGGACAGGGGCAGGGGCAGGACGCCCCGGAACGGGGCGGCGTCGATGGCCACGGTGGCGGCGGACTGGCCGCGGCCGGCGATGATCTGGGCCAGCAGGCCGCCGAAGGAATGCCCGATGACCGCAGGCTTGCGGGTCAGATCACCGATGACGGCCAGGTAGTGATCAGCGACCTGGCCGATGGTCTTGTCGGCGAAGACGCCGGGCTCGGCCGCCGCCTCGGCCACGGTGTCGGGGTCGTCGGGCCAGCCCGGGCTGACCGGGGCGTACCCGGCCGCGTCAAACAACTGCGCCCACCGGTCCCAGCTGGAGGACAGCAACCACAGGCCGTGAATGAACACGACCGGTACGCGGCCGGACGCATTGGCCTGCGCCACCTGTTCCTGGACCGGGAGGACGGGTACGGCTGAACTGGCGGACTGCTCGCTCATATTGGGGCTCCGATCAGTGCGTGTCACCGGCCTGGGGCCATTGTCGGCCGGAGGACGCCGGCGATCATCGGTCGATCGACTCAGCTGATGACTGAGGTGGTCTCCGACCTGATGGCGGCTAGGGCACCGTGACCGGCTGAATGACCGCGGGGCCGGGAACGGGGTTGAGCTCGGCCGCCTGTGAGACTCCGGCCGGCGTGATCACGTCCATGGCCCTGGGCACGGTGGACGGATCGGCCGAGCAGATCCGCGCGGTCTCGCCCGGTGCGCAGACCCCGAACGTGTAGCCGCCAGGCGTGGGGGTGAAGGCGCGGGCCAGGTCCGGGCTGAACCCGTCCTGGCCGGCCAGGACCACGCTGAAGCCCCAGCCGGACGCCGGGGTGCCGAACTGTGCCTCGGGCAATGCGACGGTGATGGTCTTGTCGGCCTGCACGGCCAGCGCGGACGCGGTGCCGACCGGGTTGCCCGCGGCGTTCACCCATACCGGCGAGGCGAACCCCTGCACCTCGACCCGCTGGCTCCAGGCTCCGGACGACGCGATGGTGTAGTTGCGGGAGGCGTACGCGGCCTGGGTGGAGGTGGGCGAGGCGCCCGGCACATGGACGTAGAAGTCCAGTAGCTGCGCCCCGTCGAGTGCCCCGAACGTCGGGACCAGATTGGCCAGCGTGACCCGGAGGTAGGCGTAGGTGCCGTCGCTCAGGACCTGGAACCGGGTCAGGTCAAACGACCCGGCCACGAAATCGGAGGCCGTCGGGTACTGGTAGGTGCCCGGTCCGTGGTCGTCCCCGGCGGGGTCGGTCACGTCCAGCACGGTGCTGCCGCCGCCCTCGGCGCTCACTGTGACCTGGGCGTAGCCGGTGCTCCGGCCGCCGGGCGCGGTGGCGGTCACGGTGATCGCGTTGGTGCCGAAGCCGGCCGGCACGCTCGCTGAGAAGGACCCGCCGGACCCCGCGGTCGTGCTGACCACGGTAGCGGCCTCACTGGTCGTGGTGTCGTCGGCCTCGATCGACACCGCCGATCCGGGCGTGGTCGTCCCGGTCACCGTGGTGGTGGCGGTGGTCAGCGTGCCGCCCGGGACCGGAGCCGTGATCGTCACCGGCAGCGAGCCGGGCGCCCCGCTGGTGAGGTAGCGCGTGGTCGTGACGGCCGGGGTGTCCACATTGTGGCCGGTGCCCAGCGAGGCGATCAGCCGCACTTCCTGGGACTGAGCCCAGGTCAGCGGGGACGCCGACCCGGCCGCCTGGCCGTCGGTGAACCCGATGGACGCCGTAGCCGGGTCGCTGCCGTATGGCGAAGCGGGCAGGTCCGGGTCTTCCCAGGCCTGCTCGGGCACCAGCCCGGCCCCCGAAGAAAAGTTGATCATCGCCTGGAGCAGGGACTTCGCGCCGCTGGTGTTCCCGTCGGCCAGGTCGGACTCGGCCCGCTCTCCGGACAGGACCGGCCACAGGTGCCCGGTGCCGCTGCCGGTCGGCGGCCACGGCGCCCCGGGTGTGGTGCAGGAGTCCTGGCTCGGCTGGTAGCAGTCGCCGTACCCGTCCGCGCTGCCGCCGGCGGCCGAGTTGCCGTACCGGTAGTAGCCGGTCCCGCTGGGCGTGGTCACCGAGATGTTCTTGTCGTAGATGGCCAGCGAGGCCGCGATGTCGGGGTCGGTGACCGGCAGCTCGCCGAGCCGGACCAGCTCCTGGAAGCCGCCGTCGAGGACGCTGCGCTGGTCCAGGGTGGGACCGCCGTTGCCGAGGCTGTAGGTGATCGCGGCGTTCGGGTCGCCGGTCTTGGACAGCCGGATGAAGTAGGCCGGGCCGTCCGGGCCGGTGGTGGTGACCGTCCAGTTCTTGATGTTGCGCTGGAAGTCGTCGGCGGTGGCCTGGTACAGGTGGGCCCGCGCGGTGTCTCCGTGGCTCGCGGCGATGGCCAAGGCGGCGGTCAGCCCGGCGATTTCGGCCGCGATCGTGGACGGCGAGTAGCCGGTCTGCTCTTCCCAGCGCTCCACGCCGTCGGAGGGCCCGCTGGCGACCAGGAAGTCGGCGGCCGGGCGGATGTGGTCCTGCCACAGCCCGGGGCTGCTTCCGAGCCCGGACTCTTGCGCCATCAGGATCGGGTAGGCGGTCTCGTCCAGCTGCAGGCCGCCGGTGTCGGGTGCGGCCTTGCCGTTCAGCAGCGAGTTGCGCGGCATCGCCCCGGACGGGAGCTGCTGCCGGTCGAACAGGAACAGCGTGGCCGCCCGGGCCGTGGCCACGTCCCCGTCGGCCAGCAGCCCGGTGAAGGTCTCGTACAGGTCCCGGGCGAACACCTCACGGTAGGAGCCGAAGTAGGACGGCTCGCCGCCGGAGGTCACCCCGGCCGGCACCGACTGGCCCCACGGGCTGGCCAGCGAGGCCACGATGGCGCCGGGGTAGGTCTTGTCCTCGCTCGCCTTGAGGACGTTGGCCGACAGGTAGTAGTGGGCCGCCTGGGTGGCCGGGCGTCTGAGCCCGGCGTCGTAGCTGACCCAGCCGAGCAGGTACCTGGCCGCCGTCAGCAGGAACGGCTGCCGCACCGAGGTCCCGGCGACAGAAACGGACTGGGCCTGGGTGCGGCCGAAACCCAGGGCGAGCGTCACCTGGTGGCCGCGGCCCGGAGTCACGTTCTCGGTCGCCGCGATGTGGCCGTCCGGCGCGGAGGAGTAGGAGGTCAGCGTGTGCGTGGCGTCGAGCTGGGTGAGGCCGTCGCTGGCGCTGCCCTCGTAGCCGACGCTGGCCCCCTGGTCCGCCGACGACGTCA
Source organism: Streptosporangiaceae bacterium (assembly GCA_036401415.1). GTDB lineage: Bacteria > Actinomycetota > Actinomycetes > Streptosporangiales > Streptosporangiaceae > Bog-532. The sequence goes on along the minus strand of DASWVA010000215.1, from coordinate 406 downwards.
GGGCCAGGTAGGTCGGCACCGCGTAATCCCGGTTGGTGGCGTCGGTGACCGTGTTGGTGCTGAAGACCACCGGTACCGGTGACCTGGCCGAGGTGTCCACCACGCCGGTGTTGGCGCCCGCGTTCTCCGTCCCCCCGCCGCCGTTGCCGTTGACGTGGGCGTCGAGGCGGGCGTACAGGTGCAGGCCGGCCAGGCTGGTGCTCGAGCCCGGCGTGTCCTGCAGCGTGGTGTGCATCAGCACCGAGTCGCGGGCCGGGTCGGTGAGGTAGGTGGTGATCAGCCGGAAGCCGTGCCTGGCGTCGGTGGAGGTGACTGTGCAGGACATGCCGGTGGGGTCCGCGGCCACGGTGTACGTCATGTCCCGGGTCTGCAGGTCGGTGAACGTGGACCCGTCGGTCACGACGTA
>DASWVA010000214.1:0-2290 GCA_036401415.1 Streptosporangiaceae bacterium | reverse complement strand
CGGACGGGCTGCCGTTCAGCCCGTTTACCGCGATGCTGCGCGATCTCGTGCGCGAGGAAGGCCCGGACGAGATCGCCCGCCTGCTGTCCGGCAGCGGGCGGGCGGCCCGGGAACTGGCCCGGCTGCTGCCCGAGCTGACGGCGGCGGACGATCACCCGGCCCACCCGAGCGGCATGACGGCGGGAGAAGCGCGGGCGCAGCTGTTCGAGGGTTTCCTCAGCCTGCTCGAGCGGCTCGCCGGGCGGCGGCCGCTGGTGCTGGTCATCGAGGACGCGCACTGGGCCGACCGCTCCAGCCGGGACCTGCTGGCCTTCCTCGTCGGTTACCAGCGGGCGGTGCGCAACCTGCTGGTCATCGTGACGTTCCGCTCCGACGAGCTGCACCGCACCCACCCGCTCCGGCCGCTGCTGGCCGAGCTGGCCCGGATCGACTGGGTGGACAGGACCGAGCTGCCCCGGCTGACCCGCGGGCAGGCGGAAGAGCTCGCGGCCGCGGTCCTCGGCCACGCGCCCGACCCCGGGCTGGCCGACTCCCTCTACCTGCGGGCCGAGGGCAACCCGCTGTTTACCGAGGAGCTGCTGGCCTGCGCCGGCTCGGGCGACGCGGTCCCGGACACGCTGGCCGACCTGCTGCTGCAGGCGGTGCGGCGGCTGCCGGAGGACACCCAGGAAGTGCTGCGCACGGCGAGCGCGGGCAGCGGCGTGACCAGCGACGTCCTGCTCACCCAGGTGACCGGCCGCGGGGCGGCCGAGCTGGCGGCGGCGATCCGCCCCGCCGTGGCGGCCAACGTGCTGGTGCCCAGTGCCGACGGCTACGCGTTCCGGCACGCGCTCATCCGGGAAGCGGTGCACGGCGACCTGCTGCCGGGCGAGCACTCCGCCGTCCACACCAGGTTCGCGCGCGCGGTCGAGGCGGATCCCGGGCTTGTCCCCCGCGGACGGGCCGACATCGAGAAGGCGCACCACTGGTACTCGGCCCACAACACCCAGGGCGCGCTGGCCAGCGCCTGGCGCGCGGCGGCGGGGGTGTCCAACGGCGTCGCGCACGCCGAGCGGCTGATGCTGCTCGACCGCGTCCTCGAGCTCTGGGAGCAGGTCCCGGAGGCCGCGGCGCTTATTGAGGCCGACCACGTGCGGGTGATCGAAGCGGCCGCACTGGCCGCCAGCGACGCGGGCGAGCACCAGCGGGGTCTGGCGTTTACCGAGCTCGCGCTTACCGAGTTGGACGAGGCCGCCGAACCGGTCCGGTTCGCGCTGCAGCTTAACCAGCGGGCCGCGTTCCGCCGGGACCTCGGCCTGGGAGTCAAGCTGGCCGACGCGCAGCGGGCACTGGCCCTGGTGCCGGCGTCCCTTTCCCGCCCGGCGCGGACGACGCTGCTGCTCTCCTCTTGTCACAGCGGCAATCAGGGACACGACCTCAAGCTGCACGAATGGGCGGACGAGGCACTCCGCTACGCCCGTGAGGCGGGAGACCTGGACGCGGAGGCGCACGCGCTGTCCATCCAGGCCTCGCTGGAAGCGGGGCTGAGCGAGATGGCCGCACCGGGCAGCCCGGCCATGCTGCTGCTGGCCCGGGCCCGGGCAGTGCTGGCCCCGGCAGACGCCTTTCACCGGGGGCTCAAGCTGTCCATCGCCGAATCCCACCTGCTGTGCGGGGCGGGCGAGTTCGAGGGGGCCGCGCAGGCCGCGCGGCAGGGAGTCAGCCACGCCGAACGGCACGGCTTCGCCCGCACCGGGGGTGCGTTCCTGGCCATCAACCTGGCCGAGCCGCTGTTCTACCTGGGGCGCTGGGACGAAGCGGCCGAGGCGGCGGAGCGCGCCGTCGACCTGGCGCCGCCCCCGCTGACCCGGGCCAGCCTGTGGATCATCCTCGGCTGGATCGCGGCCGCCCGCGGCGACCTGGACACCGCGGCCCGGCGCGCGGCCTCGAGCCGGGCGATCCTGTCCCGCGCGGTGTACGAGGGCCAGTTCCACCTGCCGCAAGCCGAGCTTGACATCGCGCTCACGCTGGCCGCGGAGGGACCGGACGCCGCCGTCACCCTCGCCTCCGGGGTACTGGCCCGCTACGACGTGTCCGGCAGCAGCCCCCGTTACCTGTGGCCGGTGCTCGTCACCGCGGCCCGGGCGGCCGAACGGGCACTGGGCGACGACGCGGCGGCGCTGCTTGACCAGCTGCGGACCATCGCGGGCAAGCTGGAAACGGACGGTCCGGTCCAGCGGGCCTGGCAGCTGTCCTTCACGGCCCTGGACGGTCCCGGGACCCTGGACCCGCTCGCGGCGGCCGACGCGGC
>DASWVA010000213.1:0-1760 GCA_036401415.1 Streptosporangiaceae bacterium | reverse complement strand
GACGGGACGCCCTTGCTGCTGGTCGCGAACAGCATGTAGTAGCTGGGCGGCAGGAGGTTGGCGTTCGACGGCAGGGTGATCTTCAGTTCGCCGGGGCCGGCCTGGGTGAAGCTGACCGCGACGGACCGCTCGTTGACGTCGGTGACGTGGGTGGGGTTGTCCGGCCGCATCAGCCGCAGGTCCTTGATCCGGTCCGCCTGCGGCACCTTGATCAGGTAACTGTGGCTCAGTTGCATGACCTTGGGCGCGGACGCGATGACCGGGCGGGTCCCCTGGAACATGTAGGGCGGGAAGTAGACGTCGATCTCCTGGTTGAAGGTCTGCGGCGCGGTGTCCTGCTTGTTGCCGTACAGCGGATTGCCGCCCAGGGTCAGCACGCTGCCGTTGGGCAGCAGCAGGCCGCCGGAGTGGTAGTCCCGTCCGGTGATGGCGTCGGCGGCCCAGGAGAACGAATTGGCGGCCGTGTGGTAGATGCGGGTGTCGTGGTTGTCGCTGCCGTGCATCCCGCGGTAGTACTTCGACCCGCCGGTCACCAGCACGTTGTCGTCGGGCAGCAGCACGGTGATGGGGTAGCGGGTCGGCTCGGCCAGGTTCGGCCCGCGTACCCACCGGGGGTCCGGCGCGGCCATGTCGAGCAGCGCCGTCCGGGCGGTGGACGAATTCGACTGGCCGACGCCGCCGCCGCCCATCACCATGACCTTCTGATTCTGGGCGGGCGGCAGCAGGACCGAAGCGCTGGTCTCCAGATCCTGGGGTGCCGCGATGCCGGGCACCGGGCGGAACTTGCCGGTCTGGGTGTCCCAGAAGCCGGGCGTGCGCCAGGCCGGCGTCGACGGGCCGTACCCGGAATTGGACCCGGTGAAGAACAGCTGCCCGCTTTCGGTCAGGAACGTTGCCGGGTAGGTCGGGAACCCGTGCACCGGGCCCTGAGCCCAGGTCTTGGTGGCGGGATTGAACATCTCGCTGTTCATGGTGATCTGGCCCTGGCCGTTGAGCCCGGACATGGCCATGTCCATGCCGTTGCCCATCTCGGCCAGGGTCGGGTACCAGCGGGCGTAGTTCATCGAGTTGACCTTGACGTACCGCGAGGTCCTGACGTCGAAGATGTAGGCGTCCCGGGTGCCCTGGAAGTCCTGCTGCTGCAGCGTCATCGGCGTACCGAGACCGGACAGCAGGTGGCCGGCCTGCGCGCCGGCCGGGCCCTGGATCTGGTAGTGCTCGGGCGTGGCGACGATCGAGCCCTTGCCCTTGCGGACCGCGTCCACCCACACGTTCTGGTCACTGGGGATGGTGGTGACCCGGCCGGTCCCGGCGTCGGGACGGCGGGTGGCGCGCGGAACCGACACCGCGGCAGAGGAGGTGAAACGCGCGCCGTCCGGGGCGGTGAACGTCGTCCCCTTGGGCAGCGTCCAGGACCGGTCCGGGTCGCTGTTGATGATGGTCATGCTGCCCCCCGGGTAGACCGGGCGCAGGTTCTCATAGCGGGCCGTCCCCCCGGCGATCAGGATGTTGCCGTCCGGCAGCTCGATGTGGCCGGCGCAGAACAGGTCCCAGGGCGTCGCGATGAGCTGCTCGTGCATGGTCACGGGGTCGAGCAGGAGCGTCTTGAACGTGCCCGCGTTGAAGTACGACTGGTTGTTGCCCGACCCGACCATGATCAGCACATCGCCGTTGTAGAGCAGGGTCGAGTGGATGCCGTTGACCCGGAATTTGGCCGGGATGTTCAGCTTGACCCACCGGCCGTACTTGGCTTCGTACCC
>DASWVA010000212.1:0-2070 GCA_036401415.1 Streptosporangiaceae bacterium | reverse complement strand
ACCGGCCCGCGCCCACCGCAGTGGCGACGCAAGGCCCTGGACGCCCGGCTGCGGCGGCAGGAGATCCTCGACCGGGAGAACGGCACCGCCCCGAAGCTGACCGCGGTGATCACCGAAGCGTCGCTGCTCTACCGGTGGGGGACGAACACCGACCGCCGGGAGCAGATCGCTCACCTGATCGACTCGGCCGCCCGTCCCAATGTCGAACTGAGGGTGCAGCGCTTCGAGGACGGGCCGCCGAGTGGTGCCTTCTCAATGGTCAACCTCTTCGCCTTCGATGGCCAGGATCCGAGCCTGGTCTTCGTCGAGACTGACTACGTCATCGAGGAGGTGAGCAAGCGCGACGCCGTGAACGGCTATGTCCAGTCGTTCAACCGGGCGTGCGATGGGGCGCTCGACCCCAGCGACGCGGTCGCATATCTCGAGTATCTCGCCAACCGACTGGAGTGAGCAGCCCATGATCAACCTGTCTCAAGCTATCTGGCGCAAGGCCCACCGCAGTGCCCACAACGGAGGCTGCGTGGAGATCGCGGCCAACCTTCCCGGCGTGACCGCGGTCCGGGACAGTAAGCGGCCGGAGGGCGGTGCGCACGTCGTCGACCGGGCCGCGTTCGCGGCGTTCCTGGCGGACGTCAAGGACGGACGTTACGACGTCTGAGTAGTCGTAGCGGGTCGGTGAATCCCCCGGGAATGCCCTCCCGGGGGATTCACCGCATTCTGACCCTGTCTCAAGGTCTGGCGGACGACTGGCAGTTTCCGCCGCGCCTGCGACTGTACACGGGCAATTTGCCTGCTGCTATAGCCGGTGGCCCGCCAACGTCATTAGCCCGACTAAGTGCGGCTCCGTACGCTGGGCTTATGCAAGAGAAAAGGGCCTGGCCAGAGAGATGTAAAGCTGCCCGAGGCCGGTGCCAATAGGCCATTTACCGCCGAGGCCCGGCAAACCTGCGAAACGCTTTCCGGAAATCATGATCTGTGTTTCACACGGCAGACTGGACCTACGCGGGGGTCATAGCCGCGGCGACCCGGCCGTAGCTTTCCAGCACCAGATCCCAGAACCCGCGCACGTCGATGGCCGCGGCCACCAGCGCGTTCTGCTCCCCGGTCCGGGGCCGGAAGTCGGTCACGGTCATGCCCGCGGTCCAGCGGCCGATGGTCTCCACCTCCACCCGGGCGGGCAGGCAGCCCAGCAGCGCAGGCGCGGCCACGTAGGCCACCGCGCACACGTCATGCACAGCCGGCCCGGCCTCGGCCGGGCCGGTCTCACCTGAACCAGCGCCGCCGGAACCGGCGCCCCGTGGTCCGCCTTCGCCCTGGTCGTCCCCGGTGGCGGGCGTCGCGGGCAGCGGTTCCGCGTCGCTGGCGTACTGGCTCAGCCCGGGCAGCAGCAGTTCAGTGGCCAGCCGGCCCAGCGGGCGCATCCGGTCCTGGACCGCTGCGGTCGCCCGGGCCCGCAGGGTGAGGTCGAGCCCGACCATGGTGACGGTCCATCCTGCGCGGAACACGATCGCTGCCGCCTCCGGGTCGGCCGCGATGTTGAACTCGGCCGCGGGCGTGACGTTGCCCCGGCCCGCCGAACCACCCATGATCACGAAGTCCTTGACCAAGGTGACCAGGAGCGGCTCGCGGTGCACGGCCAGCGCGATGTTGGTCAGCGGGCCGGTCGCCACCAGCGTGATCTCGCCCGGAGCGGCCTTGATCGTGTCGATCAGGTAGTCGATGGCGTGCCCGCCCGCGGGCCGCGACACCGGGTCCGGCAGCCGGGCCCCGCCCAGCCCGCTGTCCCCGTGTACCAGCCGGGCGTCGATCGGCGGGCGCAGCAGCGGAGCTGCCGCGCCCGGGGTGACCGGTGTGTCCCCGATCCCCACGAATTCGCTCACCCGCTGCGCGTTCGTGGTCGTCAGGTCCAGCCCGACGTTCCCGGCCACCGTGGTGATGCCGAGCAGGTCCAGATCCGGGCAGCCGGCCGCGAAGGCGATGGCCAGCGCGTCATCGATGCCAGGGTCACAGTCCAGGATGATCTTCTTCGCCACGACACGACCGTACCCGCCCGCCCCGGAAATCACGCCC
>DASWVA010000211.1:0-2181 GCA_036401415.1 Streptosporangiaceae bacterium | reverse complement strand
GCGGCCAGCACCAACTCCATGGATGCGGTCAGCGACCGGGACTTCGCGGCCGAGTTCTGCTTCGCGGCCGCGCTGACCGGGGTGCACCTGTCCCGGCTGGGCGAGGAGATCGTGCTGTGGTCCTCGCAGGAGTTCGGCTGGATCGAGATCGACGACGCCTACGCGACCGGGTCATCGATCATGCCGCAGAAGAAGAACCCGGACGTGGCCGAGCTGGCCCGGGGCAAGGCCGGCCGGCTGATCGGCGGTCTCACCGGGCTGCTGACCACGCTCAAGGGCCTGCCGCTGACCTACAACCGGGACCTGCAGGAGGACAAGGAGCCGGTGTTCGATGCGGTGGATACGCTGCTGCTGGTGCTGCCCGCGGTGGCCGGGCTGGTGAGCACGTTCCGGCTGCACGCCGAGAAGGTCGCCGCCAGTGCCAGCGCAGGCTTCACCCTCGCCACCGACCTGGCCGAATATTTGGTCCAGCGGGGCGTCCCGTTCCGTGAGGCCCATGAGATCGTCGGCCACCTGGTCGTCTGGTGCCAGGTGCACGACGTCGAGCTCGAGGACGTCGACGATGAGGACCTGGAGCGGGTCTCACCTCACCTGACCCCGGACGTCCGCCAGGTGCTGACCGTCCGTGGTGCGCTGGAAGCCCGTAAGGAACAAGGCGGCACCGCCCCGGTCCGGGTCGCCGAGCAGCTCGCGATGCTCCGGACCCTGGCCGACCAGCACGCGGCCTGGGCCACGAGCTGACCGGGGCTGGCGTGGCCCCTGCCATCCTGCCGCGGGAGTTCTTCGGCCGGCCGGCGCTCGACGTGGCGCCGGCCCTGCTCGGCTGCGTGGTCGAGTGTGACAGTGCGGCCGGCCCAGTAGCGGTGCGGGTGACCGAGGTCGAGGCCTATAGCGGCGCCACCGACCCCGCCTCTCACGCCTACCGGCGCAAATCCGTCCGCAATCAGGTCATGTTCGGGCCGCCGGGCCACGCCTACGTCTACCAGATCTACGGCCTGCACTTCTGCATCAACCTGGTGTGCCAGCCCGCCGGCACGGCTGAGGCGGTCCTGCTGCGCGCGGGCGAGGTGGTGGAGGGCACCGGGGTGGCGTGGAGCCGGCGTCCCGCGGCGCGCACCGAAGCCCACCTGGCCCGCGGCCCGGCCCTGTTGTGCCAGGTCCTGGCCATCGACCGCCGGTTCGATGGCACCGACGTGTGCGCAACGGGTTCACCGGTGCGCATGCTCGGGCCGGGTCCGGGTGGCTCCCCGGCTCCAGGCGCCATTCGCACCGGGCCCCGGGTCGGCGTGACCCAGGCGGCGCAGTACCCCTGGCGATTCTGGATCGACGGCGACCGCACGGTCTCGGCCTACCGCCGCGCCGTGCCCAGAAAGCGTCCGGCCACCCAAACAGTTACCGCTCCGGACCGCGAAGGTGGCACCATTCAGCCGTGACCGACATCATCGACGAGCTGACCTGGCGCGGGCTCATATCGCAATCCACAGACCTGGAGGACCTGCGCAAGGCGCTGGCCGCCGGGACCGTGACCCTCTACGGCGGGTTCGACCCGACCGCGCCCGGCCTGCACATCGGTAATCTTGTGCTGCTGCTGACCCTGCGCCGCTTCCAGCTGGCCGGCCACCGCCCGATCGGCCTGGTCGGCGGGGCCACCGGCCTGATCGGCGACCCGAGCGGCAAGTCGGCTGAGCGGGTGCTGAACCCGCGCGAGACCGTGGCCGAATGGGTGAACCGGATCCGGGCCGAGCTGGAACGCTTCCTGGAGTTCGGCGCCATCGCCAACAGCGCGATCCTGGTCAGCAACCTGGACTGGACCTCAGGTCTGCCCGTCCTGGACTTCCTGCGCGACATCGGCAAGCATTTCCCGGTCAACCAGATGCTGGCCCGGGAATCGGTGCGGGCCCGGCTCGAGGCGGGCGGGATCAGCTACACCGAGTTCAGCTACCAGATCCTGCAGGCCATGGACTTCCTCGAGCTGTTCCGGCGGCAGGATTGCGTCCTGCAGATCGGTGGCAGCGACCAGTGGGGCAACCTGGTGGCCGGGGTGGACCTGATCCGCCGGGTCGAGGGCGGCTCAGCCCACGCGCTCGCCACCCCGCTCATCACCAAGCCGGACGGCACCAAGTACGGCAAGAGCGAGGGCGGGGCCATCTGGATCAGCCCGGACCTGATGAGCCCGTACGC
>DASWVA010000210.1:0-2149 GCA_036401415.1 Streptosporangiaceae bacterium | reverse complement strand
GTCGAGGCCCTGGCCCGGGGCCTGGACGTGCTGGCCTGCTTCGACGACCGGCAGCCGCGAATGACCCTGAAGGAAATCGCGGACGCGGCCGGGCTGCCCCGGCCCACCGCCCGCCGTCTGCTGCTCACCCTGGCCGAGCTGGGTTTTGTCCGGATGGCGGACGGGCAGTTCACGCTGACCCCGAAGGTCCTGACCCTGGGTATGGCCTACGTCGGGTCGCTCGGCCTGTGGGACGTGGCCCGGCCGCACCTGGAGGCGCTGGTCGCGCAGACCGGCGAGTCCTCTTCCATGGCCCAGCTGGACGGCTCGGACATCGTGTACGTGGCCCGCGTCTCGGTGCCGAAGATCATCACGCTCCGGGTGGTGATCGGCACCCGGTTCCCGGCCCTGCTCACCTCCCAGGGCAAGGTCCTGCTGGCCGCGCTGGACCCGGGCGCGCTGGCCGCCACGCTGGCCGAGCCCAGCCGGTCCGGCCTGCCGCCGGCCCCACCGCGCGGCCGTGCGGCGGTCGAGGACGAACTGCGGGCGGTCCGGGCCCGCGGCTGGGCCCTGGCCGATGAGGAGCTCGCGCCGGGGATACGCTCGGTGGCCGTGCCCGTCCGCGACGGCTGCGGGGAGGTCCGGGCGGCCATGAACGTCACCGTGCACGCGGCCGAGACCAGTCTGGCCACGCTGACCGACAAGTACCTGCCGCGGCTGATCCGGGCGGCCGGCGAGGTGTCGGCCGACTGGGCCCTGTGGCAGGCCCGCCCGCACAGCGAGGTCGCGGCCCGAAACGGCGCTGGCCCGGACGGCCGCGCTTGACAGCACCGGGACCAGCCAGGCAGATTAGCGGACAGTTGTCCGTATAGCGGTCAGGGAGCAGGCGCACACGTTGGAACCTACTGACAACCGAACCGGGCCGCTGTCGGGCCTGCTGGTCGCCGACTTCTCCCGGGTGCTGGCCGGGCCGTACGCGACCATGATGCTGGCCGATCTCGGGGCTGACGTCATCAAGGTCGAGAGCCTGGCCGGCGACGACACCCGCGAGTGGGTCCCGCCCCGCCGCGGCGACGTCGGCACGTACTTCCTCGGGGTCAACCGCAACAAGCGCTCGATTGCCCTGGACCTGGCCGACTCCGCCGACAACGCGGTGGCCCATGAGCTGTCGGCCCGGGCGGACATCTTCATCCAGAACTTCAAGCCGGGCGGGCTGAAGCGGTTCGGCCTGGACTACGGCAGCGTCGCGGCCCGCAACCCCGCGGTCATCTACTGCTCGATCAGCGGCTTCGGCGCGGGCCGGGGCGCGGCGCTGCCCGGGTACGACATCCTCGCCCAGGGCGTGTCCGGGCTGATGAGCCTGACCGGGGCGCCGGACACCCCGCCGTTCCGGTCCGGCATTTCGGTGTTCGACGTGTTCACCGGCCTGCATTCCGCACTCGGCATCCTGGCCGCGCTGCACCACCGCGACCTCACCGGCGCAGGCCAGCACATCGAGACCAACCTGCTGTCCAGCGCGCTGTCGGCCATGGTCAACCAGACCTCGGCCTACGTGGCGGGCGGGGTGGTCCCGCACCGGATGGGCAACGCCCACCTCAGCCTGTTCCCGTATGAGCCGCTGGCTACTGGGGATGGCGACCTGATCATCGCGGCCGGCAACGACCGCCAGTTCCGCCGGCTGGCCGAAGTCCTGGGCGCCCCGGAACTCACCGATGACGAGCGGTTCACCTCGGTCGGCCTGCGCAACGTCAACCGGGAAGAGCTCCGGCCGCTGCTGCTGGAGCGGCTGGCCGCCAGGTCCGCGCAGGAGTGGTTCGGCGTCCTGAGCGAGGCCGGCATCGCCTGCGGCCCCATCAACGACGTCCAGGGGGGCATCGAGCTGGCCGAACGCCTCGGCCTCGACCCGGTGGCCCTGGCCGGCGACATCCCCACCGTCCGGAACCCGATCCGGCTCTCCGCCACCCCGCCCCGGTACGACCTGCCACCCCCGGCCCTGAACGCCGACGGTGACGCGATCCGGGCCTGGCTTGCCGGGAGTACCGAGGGCAAGGAGTCTCAGTGACCGACATCCCGTCCTTCCCCACGTCGCTCGGCACCTCCGACCGTTCGACGATCACCCTGCTCGGGCAGGACCTGGCCCGCGACCTGATGGGCCAGGTCAGTTTCGGCG
>DASWVA010000209.1:0-18001 GCA_036401415.1 Streptosporangiaceae bacterium | reverse complement strand
CCCGCCCGGCCCGGCGCCGGCTGCTGCTCGACTGCGTGGCCCAGGCCTTCGAACCCGGTCTGCGCTACCCGGAGGCGGTGGTCGACGACGTGCTCCGGCGGCTGTGCGAGGACCACGCGGCTCTGCGCCGCTACCTGGTGGACGAAGGGTTCTTGTCCCGCCAGGCCGGCCGGTACTGGCGCAGCGGCGGCACCGTGGAGCTGGATTAGCCCGCGTTGGGGGGTCTGGGGGGCGTCAGCCCCCGTGGCCAGCACTATCTGCGTCGCGGCTGGTCAGCAGGCGCCGGAGGGAATCCAGCCGGGCCTGGGCGCCGTGCTGTTCCGCCCACGCGTCCAGGCCGCAGTCCGGCCCGAGGTGATCGCAGCCGGACGGGCAGGTCGCGGCGCCTTCGGCCAGATCGGGGAACGCCTCGATCACCCGCTGCGCGCTGACTCCGCCCAGGCCGAAGCCGCGTACGCCCGGGGTGTCGATGATCCAGCCGCCGTCCGGCAGCGGCAGCGCCACCGCGGACGACGACGTGTGCCGGCCGCGCCCGGTCACCGGGTTGACCGTGCCCGTCACCCGGTCGGCGTCCGGCACCAGCGCGTTGACCAGGGTGGACTTTCCCACCCCGGACTGGCCGATGAGCACGCTGATCTTGCCCGCCAGCGCCCCCTGCAGCCCGGCCAGCTGCCCGTCGTCCAGCGGGCGCCTGGTCACCTGGTACGGCAGCCCGAGCGGCGCGTAGATGGTCAGCACCTCCTCCGGCGGCCCCAGGTCCGACTTGGTCAGGGCGAGCAGCGGGCTGATCCCGGCGTCGTACGCGGCGACCAGGCAGCGGTCCACGAACCGCAGCCGGGGCGGCGGCTGGGCCAGCGCGCACACGATCACCAGCAGCTCGGCGTTGGCCACGATGACCCGCTCGATCGGGTCCGAGTCGTCGGGCGAGCGCCGCAGCGTGGAGGTGCGCGGCTGGATGCGCACGATCCGGGCCAGCGTGCCCGGCGCCCCGGACACGTCACCGGCCAGCACCACCCGGTCCCCGACCGCGACACTGCGCCGGCCCAGCTCGCGGGCCTTCATGGCGGTGACCATGCGGTCGTTGGTCAGGCAGCCGTACCGGCCCCGGTCGATGCTGGTCACGAAGCCGTCCGGCGCACCCGCGTGGGCGGGGCGGCGGCGCGTGCGCGGCCGCGTCCCCTTGGCCGGACGGACCCGGACGTCGTCCTCATCGAGGTCGGCGTGGGCCGGGCTCCGGCTCAGCGTTCCCGCTTCCGTCGCGGCGTGTCGCATCGCATAGCTTGAGGGTATCGGCTTGCGCGCAGGCCACCGGGGTTCCGGGTTTGGCTACTGGTCATTCCGGTTATTAATCGGCGCACCACCGCAAGTTCGGCTTTGCTCGTCACTTACCGGGATCTGGGGCATGTGCGGCCGTTTCGTCTCTGCGCGGGAACGTCAGGCACTGGTCGACGAGTTCGGCGTGGACCGCGACGAGGTGGCCGGTGATCTCGCGCTGGACTACAACGTGGCGCCGACCGACGCCATCTACGCGGTGCTGACCCGCGGCCCCCGGGACGACCGGGCGGCCCCGCCTGCCCGGGAACTGCGCACCGTGCGCTGGGGCCTGATCCCGTCCTGGGCCAAGGACCTGTCGGGCGCGGGCCGGCTGATCAACGCGCGGGTGGAGACGGTCACGACCAAGCCCTCGTTCCGCACCGCCTTCGCCCGGCGGCGCTGCCTGATCCCGGCCGACGGCTACTACGAGTGGCGCACGCTCCCGGACCCCGGCGGCGGCAAGCCCCGCAAGCAGCCGTACTACATCCACCGGGCGGACGGCGCCGGGATGGCCTTCGCCGGCCTGTACGAGTTCTGGCGGGACGCCGCGCTGCCCGCCGACCACCCCCGGGCCTGGCTCTGGACCGCGGCCATCATCACCACCAGCGCCACCGACGAGGTGGGCTGGGTGCACGACCGGATGCCGATGGTGATCAGCCCGGACCGCTGGGCGCAGTGGCTGGACCCGGCGCCCGCCGACGCCGGCCTGCTGCTCCAGGCGATGGCGCCCGCGGTGGCCGACCCCCTGGACACCCGGCCGGTGTCGACCGCCGTGAACTCGGTGCGCAACGACGGGCCGGACCTGATCGCTCCCGTGCCCGAAGCGGGTGAGCCCGGGAACGCATGACCACCCGGCCCCCGAGCCGGCGGACAGGAGGCGGATGCTGTCGTGGACACCGCAGTCACGCGGAGGCGTCTTGAGGAAATGCTCGACGGCCTGGACCGGTCGATCGCCGTGCTCGAGGGCGAAAGCCCGCCCCCGGGGGACGATCCGTCGAACTCCTTCGACGCGGCCGACGCCGGCGCGAACCTGTCCGAGGCCGACCGGACCGAGGCGGTCCTGCAGTCCGCCCAGCAGCAGCGCGGCAAGGTCCTGGCCGCGCTGACCCGGGTCCAGGAAGGCACCTACGGCCTCTGCGTCGACTGCCGCAAGCCGGTCCCCGACGGCCGCCTGGAAGCCCGTCCGGACGCCTCCCGCTGCGTGGCCTGCCAGGGTCGCCACGACCGCAGGCACCATTGACCCGCGGGGCCCGCCGCCGCCCGTCACCTCGGGCGGCGGGGACCCCGCTTGCGGGCCGACACGACCAGCTGCACCCCGACGGACTCGTCCGGGCGGATGGCCAGCTCGGTTTCGACCAGGCGGCGCAGGCTGGTGGGATCGCGCCGCAGGACGTGGGCCACCGTGGACGGCGAAAACACCGTCCGGGGACGGATCCACATCACGGTCAGCCCGGCCTCCTCGAACAGCTCGCGGAGCTGGTCGGCGCCGAAGCACCGGGTGATGGTGCCGTCCGGCCAGGGCACGAGCACCACTTCCGCGTGCGGCAGGTCGGTCAGCTCAGCCCAGTGCCGCTGCTCGGCCAGCAGGGCCATGCCCAGCACCAGTGAGTCCACGCAGGCCAGCACCCGGCCCGCCGGGCGGAGCACGCGCGCGACGTCGGTGATGAGGTTCTCCGCGGCCAGCTGCATGGACAGGGTCCGGTCCTCGGCGATCACGCCGTCCGCGCAGCCGTCGGCCAGGAACGACAACGACGCCGGGTCAGCCGACACCTGGACGACCTGCCCGTCACTGGCCTGCCCGTCACTGGCCTGCCCGTCACTGACCCGGCGGTCCGGCGTGGTGAGCACCAGACCCGGCGGCACCAGACCCGGCGGCACCAGATCCGGTGGCACGCCGTCCGCGTGGCCGGCGGTACGGTACGGGGCCCCGGCCACCCGCAGCACGGTGTGGCCGGCCGCGCCCGCGATCTGAGCCGCCCGGGCGCGCGGTCCCGAGATGTCGACGAGCAGGCGCCTTTCGCGGGGCAGCCAGGACGCGAGCTGTGCCTCGGCTACCGCCTGGTGAAAGCGCCAGTACGGCGACAGTGATCCAGGATCGCCGACGGCCGAGGCGCTGGCCGAAGGCCTCACCGTGACTCCTGCCATGGCTGCGGCCACCTCTTCCTGCCGCATGGGGTGAGAGGTATCTTCCCCGCCCGCGCGCACTTCACCCCCGTCCTGCTCCAATTGCCCGCCCGATCGACGGTCCGGGTGACCGCCGGCGGGACGATCCGGGTCACAAACCGGAATGACCAGGCCCACCTTCGTGTTCCACTGCACATGCCAGTCGCATGTGGCTCACGCCCAGCGGAGCCCGCCCGCCTCACCGCCGGCCTACGGGCGGTCCCCGGCGCCCCCGTGGCGCCGGGCAAGGGCGGAACGGCCAGCCTCCGGGGCATGCCCGCGCCACCCAGCCATGTATCCTCCCGGCCATACGGTTTTATCGCGCCGGCCATGCTGGACACCGAGGAGGTGGGTCCCGTCCCGGAGACACTTGAGCAGCGTGACGAACGGTTTGAGCAGGATGTTCTGCCGTTCCTGGATCAGCTGTATTCCGCCGGGCTCCGGATGACCCGCAACCCGGCCGATGCCGAGGACCTGGTGCAGGAGACGTTCGCCAAGGCGTACGCATCCTTCCATCAGTTCCAGCCCGGCACCAACCTCAAGGCCTGGCTGTTCCGCATCCTGACCAACACGTTCATCAACACGTACCGGAAGCGGCAGCGCGAGCCGCAGCGTTCCGGCGCCGAAGAGGTGGAGGACTGGCAGCTCGCCCGGGCCGCGTCGCACACCTCCAGCGGCCTGAAGTCGGCTGAGGCCGAGGCGCTCGAAGGCCTGCCCGACTCCGACATCAAGCAGGCCCTGCAGGCGCTGCCCGAAGATTTCCGGATCGCGGTCTACCTGGCCGACGTGGAAGGTTTCGCGTACAAGGAGATCGCCGACATCATGGGAACGCCGATCGGGACGGTGATGTCCCGGCTGCACCGGGGGCGCAGGCAGCTGCGGGACATGCTCGAGGACTACGCCACCGGCCGCGGTCTGGTCCGCTCGGCGTCCGGGCCGGGCTCCGCCAGCGCCGCGGACGGCGAGCCCGGGGAGGAAGCCCGATGAGCTGCGGGAAGCCCCATGAGACGCCGTGCACCGAGGTGCTGGACCACATCTACGCCTACCTGGACGGTGAGCTCGACGCCTCCGGCCGGTCCAGGGTGCGCCAGCATCTCGACGAGTGCGGGCCCTGCCTGCGCGAGTACGGCCTCGAGGACGCGGTGAAGAAGCTGATCCGCAAGCACTGCAGCGACCCCGCACCGGTTGAGCTGCGGGCCAAGATCCTGATCCGGATCCAGGAAGTCCGCGCCACGATCGAAGTGTCCGACTGACCCGTCCGCCGGTCACCCGGACGACGATGAACTTTGGGCCTACGCGGAACCATGCCGCGGGGTTACGCTGGATGCCCGGCGCTGCGCCGCGACCTGCGGCGGCCCGCGGGCCCCGCGTAATTCGGTCCTTTGCGGCGCGATCCGCCGCCGGCCGGGCGGACCCGGGTCCAGGAGGAGGCATGGCGTGCTGCGACCAGGTGTCACCTGGGGCTGACCGTGCCGATCTGATGGACGCCATGGTGAAGGGGGGGAATTGGGCAGGCTGTCACGGGCAACGTGGCTCTACATCGGAGCCGTCGTCGCCGCGGCGGTGTTCGCGGTCGCGCACGGCCCGTTCACGGGTATCGAGTGGAGCCGCGTCGCGGTTCTCGCCGTCCTCTTCCTGATCTGCGAGTCGACGCCGACCGCCCTGCTGCCGTCCCGGCTGGCCTGGTCGCCGGGCTACGCCGCCACCCTGGCCTCCGTGGTCCTGGTCGGGCCGGCCGGCGCGGCCATCGTCGGCTTCGTCAGCGCCCTCAGCCTGCGCCGCGTGCCCCTGATCCAGCAGCGGGTCTTCAACGGCGCCATGTACGCGCTGAGCGCGTACGCCGCCGGCCGGGTGTTCCTGGCCCTGGGCGGCACCGTCGGCATCCCCGCCCGGGACTCGTTCTCCGAGCTCATCGGCCCGTTCGCCGGTGCCGCGGCCGCCCACATCGTGACCAACTACGGCATGGTCACCGTGGTGCTCCGGCTGACCAGCGGGGGGGAGAGCGGCCAGGGGCTGCTGAACCTCCGGCTGTCCCTGCCGGACCTCGGCTACGCCGCGTTCGGCCTGCTGATCGCGGCGCTGTGGAGTGTGGTCGGGCCGTTCGCGCCCATCCTGGTGCTGATACCGCTGTTCGTGGCGCGCTGGGCCATCGCCCAGTTCGCCGACCAGCAGCGGGCCTACGAGGCCACCTTGCGGGTGCTCTGCCAGGCGGTGGAGACCAAGGACTTCTACACCCGCGGTCACAGTGAGCGGGTGTCCAAGGGCTCAGTGATGATCGCCCGCGCGATCGGGATGCGGCCGGAACGGGTGGAGGCGATCAGGTTCGCCGGCATGCTGCATGACGTGGGCAAGCTCGGGGTGCCGACCAAGGTTTTGCAGAAGACCGGCAAGCTGACCGAGGAGGAGTACGCCGCGATCCAGCTGCACCCGCTGCGCGGCCTGGAGATCATTCAGGAGATCGGGTTCCTGGACGAGGCGCTGGCCGGGATCATGCACCACCACGAGCGGATCGACGGCTGCGGCTACCCGATGGGCCTGGCGGGTGACGAGATCCCCGAGTTCGCCCGGGTCCTCTCGGTCGCCGACGCGTTCGACTGCATGACTTCGACGCGGTCCTACCGGGGCGCCCGGTCGGTCGCCGACGCCGTCGCCGAGCTGCGCCGCTGTTCGGGCTCGCAGTTCGACCCGGCCTTTGTCGACGCCCTGGTGGCCGCGGTCGAACGGGACGGCTGGCAGAGCCCGGACGCGCCCGTGCCGCCGCCGGGCGAGCGGATCGAAGCCGCCACCCACGACCACGACGACCCGGCCGCGCCGTTGCGCGTCATGGGCACCCGCTGAGGCGCGTGGCGGGATGAGCGTCAGCCAGAGCCAGAGCCGGCTCATGACTTCCGGGGTGCGGGCCCGTCCCCGCCGTCCGGCCCGCTCCGGACCGCGGCTGCTGACCGCGGCGGCCGGGCTGCTGGTCGTGGTGGCGCTGGTGCAGACGGTGCTGACCGGGGTGAGCGCCGTCCGCTGGGCCGTCGTGTTCGCGGCGCTGATCGCCCTGGGCGAGCTGCTCCGGCTCAACCTGCCCGGAGACCGGGAGGCAGCGCCGATCGGGACGGCCTGCGCCCTGGCCTACGCGCTGCTGATCCGGGTCGGGCCGGTGGCCGCCCGGCACTCGGCCCTGCAGGTGGTGGCGGTGGCCGGGGTCGCCATGATCGTCGGGGCGCTGCCCCACGTGGCCGCGGGCCGACCGGCCCGGCTGGTCAGCATGGCGTCCCGGCTGCTCGCGGTGGCCGGCGCGGCCTGGGTGATCCGGCCGCTGGCCGGCTCGGTGGCCGTGGTGCGGCACTGGGGGATGGCGCTCGCGGTGATGGCGGCCCTGCTCGCGGCGGCCTGGCTGGTCAACGTGGTGATCGAGGCGGTGGCCCGGGCCGCCGCGCTGCGCACCCGGCTGCGGGTCACGTTCACCGATGAGCTGCGCGTCCAGGGCCTGCTGGGGGTGGCCGTCGGTGCGTCGGCGGCGCTGATCGTGTTCGCCGCCGAGGCCATGGGGCTGGCCGCGGTGGCCGTGTTCATCGCCCCGCTGCTGGTCACCCAGGTGGCGTTCCGCCGTTACGCCGGCATCAGGGCCACCTACCTGCAGACCGTCCGCGCCCTGGCCCGGGTCACTGAGATCGGCGGCTACGTGGAGCCCGGGCACGCGGACCGGGTCAGCCGGCTGGCGGTGGCGGCCGGCCGCGAACTCGGCCTGCCCGAGCGGGCGCTGCTGGAACTGCAGTACGCGGCGCTGATCCACGACATCGGCCAGCTCTCGCTGCCGGACCCCATCCCGGGCGGCGGGACCGTGCGGTCCTGCCCGGAGGACCAGCGGCGGATCGCGGAACTGGGAGCCGAGGTCATCGAGCAGGCCAAGGTGCTGGACAGCGTGGCCGAGATCGTGCGCCGCCAGAGTGACCCCTACCTTGGCCGGCCCGGGGCCGATGCCGGGCCGCCCCCGCTGAGCAGCCGCATCATCCGGGCCGCGAACGCCTTCGACGACCTGGCCGGCAGCTCGCCCGGCCCGGCCCGGGCCGCGGCCGTGGTCGGCCAGCTCCGCCTGGACTCCGGGGCCGGGTACGACCCCGACGTGGTGGAGGCGCTGGGCCGGGTCATCGCCCGGAGGACGCCGCCCGGCCGGGCCTAACCTCTATGCTGCTCGGGAGCTGGGCAGTCGAAGCGCAAGCAGCCGGAAGGGAAGCAGCCGTGGCGGAGATCCGGGCGGAAATGGTCGCCAACGTCTGGAAGGTGGTCGCGGCGCAGGGCCAGCGGGTCGGCGCGGGGGACACCCTGGTCATCCTGGAGTCGATGAAGATGGAGATCCCGGTGCTGGCCGAGGATCCCGGTACGCTGTCCAAGCTCAACGTGGCCGAAGGTGACGTGGTGCAGGAAGGCGACCTGATCGCCGTCATCGACTGAGCCGTCACACCCCGGTGGTGGACCGCGGGTACGCGATTTCCGCGTCGGTGACCACGTTGACCAGGTAGGGGACACCGGACGCGAACGCCCGCCCGAGGGCCGGGCCGATCTGGCCCGGCTCGGTGACCAGCTCGCCGGCCCCGCCCAGCGCCCGCACCACCTCGTCGTACCGGCAGCCGGGCTGCAGGTCTGCGGCGACGTCGTAGCCGTACAGGGCGCGCATGGGGTGTTTCTCCAGGCCCCAGGCGCCGTTGTTGCCGCACACCATGACGACCGGCAGGCCGTGCCGGACCAGGGTGTCCACGTCCATCAGCGAGAAGCCCGCGGCGCCGTCGCCGAGCAGCAGCACCACCTGCGACGAGGGCCGGGCCAGCCGGGCCGCGATGGCGTAGCCGAGGCCGGTGCCCAGGCAGCCGAACGGCCCCGGGTCCAGCCAGTGCCCGGGCCGGGCGGGCTCGACCAGCCGGCCGGCGAACGAGACGAAGTCGCCGCCGTCCCCGATGATCACCGCGTCGTCGGCCATGACCTGGTTGAGCTCACCGTAGACCCGCATCGGGTGGATCGGGGTGGCCGCGCTGGCCAGCAGCGGCCCGTCGGCGGCCATCGCGGCCCGGGCCGTCTCCTGCAGCCTGGTCAGCCACTCCTGGCGGGCCCCGGCCGGCGCGTTCCCGGGCTCGGCGCCCAGCGCCGTGAAGAACGCGCTCAGGTCACCGGCGGCGGCGGCCGCCAGCGGGCAGTGGGTGGCGACCTGGCCCGGGCTGTCCACCACGTGCACCACCGGTGCCTTCTCATCCCCGGCGCCGAACTGGCCGTACCCGAGCCGGAAGTCCAGCGGCGCCCCGGCCACCACGACCAGATCCGCTTCCCGGAAGGCCGCCGAGCGGGCCCGGGTGACCAGCTGCGGGTGCCCGGCGGGCAGGATGCCGCGGCCCTGCCCGTTGGCGATGACCGGGAGCGACCAGGCTTCGGCGCAGGCGCGGGCCGCGTCCTCGGCTCCGTCCAGCCACACGTCGGAGCCCAGCACCAGCACCGGCCGCCGGGCCCGGGCCAGCCGCCCGGCGATGTCGCGGACCAGTCCCGGATCGGGTGCCGCGCCCGCCGGTGAGCCCGCCTCCGGTGCCGGGCCGGCCGCGGCCTGGTCGTACAGCGCCTCCAGCGAGAGGTCCAGGAACACCGGGCCGCGGTGCGGGGCGGCCGCCAGCCGGAACGCCTCGTCCACCGAGCCGGCCACCTGGGCCGTGGCGTGCTCGGTCCAGGCCCGTTTGGTCACCGGGGCCAGCAGGGGCGGGTGGTCGATCTCCTGCAGGCTGCCGGCGCCCCAGCGGTAGTCCGGCGCCCGGCCCGCCAGCACCACCACCGGGGCCCCGTTGAAATGGGCGGTGGTGACCGCGCTGATGCTGTTGGTCACCCCGGGCCCGGCGGTGACCACGGCCAGCCCGGGGGACCGGGTCAGCCGCGCGGTGGCCTCGGCCGCGAACACCGCGGTCTGCTCGTGCCGCACGTCGATCAGCGGCAGCGGCGGGTCGGCGTGGGTCGCCCCGTCGTACAGCGGGAACACGTGGCCGCCGGACAGGGTGAACAGGTGCCTCACGCCGTGCCGGCGGGCCACCTCGACGGCCAGCGCCCCGCCGTGCTGGCGATCCGCCTCCTGATCAGTCATCCCGCGATGTTACCAACCAGTTAACTCGCGGGCTCCGTGCTCGGGGTCGGCGCTGTACTGGTGCGGCTGCGTCTCGTCCGCGCCCTCGGGCAGGTGCAGCCGCCGGAACACCACCGTCAGCACCGCCGCTACCGCCACGTTGAGCACGAACGCCGCGACGGCGACGTAGACGACATGCCCGAACACCGGCGCGCTGGACCCGCCCCAGTGCGACCCGGGCACCCCGGGCGTGGGCACGCGGTACACCTGGACGGTGCCGTAGACCATGGCCGCGGCCCAGCCGGCCAGCAGCGCCCAGCGGTGGAACCAGCGGGTGTACAGCCCGGCCACGATGGCCGGGAACGTCTGCAGGATCCACACCCCGCCCAGCAGCTGCAAGTTGATCGAGAACTGCTTGGTCAGCGCGAACACGAACACCAGCGCCCCGGCCTTGACGATCAGCGACACGAACTGGGCGACGCGGGTCTGCTGCCGCGCGCTGGCCCCGGGCACGAAGATGTCGCGGTAGATGTTCCGGGTGAACAGATTGGCCGCCGCGATCGACATGATCGAGGCCGGCACCAGCGCGCCGATCACGATGGCCGAGTACCCGATCCCGGCGAACCAGCTCGGGAACATGTTCTCGAACAGCAGCGGCACCGACAGCTGGGCGTTGCCGCCGGCCGCCTTGACCCCGGCCCGGACCGCGGGCGTGGCCAGCGCCATGTAGCCGAGCAGCGCGATGAAGCCCAGCACCAGCGAGTACAGCGGCAGCATGGCCATGTTGCGCCGGATCACGTCCCGCCGCCTCGCCGCGAACACGCCGGTGATGGAGTGCGGGTACATGAACAGAGCCAGCGCCGAGCCCAGCGCCAGCGTGGCGTAGGCCCACTGGCCCGCGGGCATGACGATCAGCGACCCGAACGGCTTGTGCGTCTTGGGGTTGGTGGCCGCCAGGTGGGTGCTGGCCGTGCTGAAGATGTGGCTCCAGCCGCCCAGCCGCGTCGGGATGTAGATGACCGCCACGATGACCATCACGTAGACCAGCCCGTCCTTGACGAACGCGATCAGCGCGGGCGCGCGCAGCCCGGCCAGGTAGGTGTAGGCGGCCAGGATGACGAACGCGATCAGCAGCGGCAGGTCGCGGACGAACTCGTTGCTGCCGCTGCCGCCCAGGCCGAGCACGGTCAGCACGGCCTGGATGCCGACCAGCTGGAGCGCGATGTAGGGCATGGTGGCCAGGATCCCGGTCACCGCGACGGCCACGCTCAGGCCGCGCGAGCCGTACCGGCCGCGGACGAAGTCGGCCGGGGTCACGTAGCCGTGCACCCGCGCGATCGACCACAGCCGGGGCGCGAACACCAGCACGATCGGGAACACCATGATCGTGTAGGACAGGGCGTAGAACCCGGCCGCGCCGACCCCGAACACCAGTGCGGGGACCGCGATGAACGTGTATGCCGTATACAGGTCCCCGCCGAGCAGGAACCAGGTCACGAACGTGCCGAACCCGCGGCCGCCCAGGCCCCACTCTTCCAGGTGCATCATGTCCTCGGCCCGCCGCCACCGCGCGGCCGCGAAGCCGACCCCGGTGACCACCGCGAACAAGACGACCAGCACGGTCAGCGAGACCGCGTTGACGTGGGTCACCGGGCCTTCTCCGACTCGGGGCGGCGCCGGTCCGGCGGGGTCCGCAGCAGCAGGTAGGCGAGGTAGCAGAGCGCCATGACCACCGGCATCCAGACCAGCTGGAACCAGTAGAAGAACGGGAAGTCGCCGAGCTTGGGGGCGCTACGGGCGTAGATCGGCACCCAGAACGCCCCGGTCACCGCGATCAGCAGCAGGACACCGGCGATCACCGCGTTGCGCGGGGGCTGCGCCCTTCGTTGTGGCTGGGCCATCGTTCCCTCTCATCGCGTGAGCCTCGCGGCCGCCCCCCGGCCCCTCGGCGGCCACGATGAGCCGCGATCCCCCCAGTGGCTGGCGGTCGCCTGTGCCGTGTGACACGTGACACACTGGTGACCCAATGTTGCGCCGTTCAGGCACGCTGGGCAAGACCTTGATGGCGAAGGTCAGCGGTGATACGTCCCGCCGAAGGCCGGCGCCAGGCCGGCCCGGGCCGCGGCCAGGAACCGGTCCGGGTCCAGCGTGCCCAGCCCGGCCGGCAGCACCCCCGCCAGTGGCCCGCCCGCCACCGTGACCAGGTCGTCCAGGTTGCACCGTTCGGCCAGGCCGGGCCGCGCCGGCCAGCTGCCGATCAGCACGCCGGCGCAGGCCAGCTTGCGCGCGGCCAGCGCCTCCAGGGTCAGCGCGGTGTGGTTCAGCGTGCCCAGCCCGGCCGTCGTGACCACCAGCACCGGGGCGTCCAGCATGGCCGCGAGATCGGCGATGGTCGAACCCGCCGGGTCGTAGCGGACCAGCAGCCCGCCCGCCCCCTCCACCAGCACCCGGTCCCGGTCCCCGGCCAGTGCGGCGATGTGGTCCGCGGCCCGGCGCAGGTCCGGCGGTGGCCGCCCGGCGGTCCGGGCCGCCGCCTCCGGGGACAGCGGATCAGGATACCGGGCCAGCTCGTGCAGATCGGTCACGCCGGTCAGCGCGTGGACCACGGCCAGGTCGCCGGGGGCCCCGGGTGGCTGGCCGCCCGGCTCGCCGGTCTGGGCGGGCTTGACCACCGCCACCCGCTCGCCGCGGGCCCGGGCCAGCGCGGCCAGCGCCGCGGTCGTGACGGTCTTGCCGACCCCGGTTCCGGTGCCGGTGATGATGAGCGGCCTCAACCGGATAACCGCCGCAGCCGGGTGACGAACTTGTACCGGTCCCCCCGGTACCAGGACTGGGCCCACTCCACCGTCTCACCGTTCACGTCGACCGCGTGCCGGGACAGCAGCAGCAGCGGCAGGCCGGTGTCCACCGCCAGCAGGTCCGCCTTGTGCGGGTCGGCCAGCACGGTCTCGATCGTCTCCTCCGCCTCGGTCAGCCGCACCCCGTAGGCCGAGGCCAGCGTCTCGTACAGGGAGCTGTGCCGTTTGAGCTGCTTGCGCAGGCCGGGGAAACGCCGGGCCGGCAGGTGTGAGGTGTCCACCGACATCGGCTCGCCGTCGGCCAGCCGGAGCCGGTGGATGCGCAGCGTGCGGCCGCCGGTGCGGATGCCGAGCCGGGCGGCCAGGTCCTCGTCGGCGGCCAGGTACCCGATCTCCAGGATCCTGGTCTGCGGGTGGAGGCCGTGGGCGCGCATGCCCTCGGTGTAACTGGCCAGCTCCAGTGCTTGGGCGACCTTCGGCTTGGCTACGAACGTGCCCTTGCCCTGGCGCCGGAGAAGCCGGCCTTCGACCACCAGCTCGGCCAGGGCCTGCCGGACGGTGGTCCGGGACGTGCCGTAGTCGCGGGCCAGCTCCCGTTCCGGCGGCACCGGGCTGCCCGGGGTCATGGTGACGATCAGCTCGAGCAGCTGGCGCTTGACCGTGTAGTACTTGGGCAGCCGCAGCAGGGTGCTGGGTGCGGTGTCGTCGGCCGCGCTCCCCCCGCCCAGATCCCCGCCCCGCACATCCGGCACGCTGGTGTCTTCGGGGGCGACGGGGACAGGGGAGACGGTCATGGCCAGTTCCTT
The DNA here is from genome assembly GCA_036401415.1 of Streptosporangiaceae bacterium. GTDB lineage: Bacteria > Actinomycetota > Actinomycetes > Streptosporangiales > Streptosporangiaceae > Bog-532. The sequence continues at coordinate 4,841 of DASWVA010000209.1, read as the reverse complement.
CCCGCTCAAGCGGTTATCCGGACATGATCCCTCACCGCACCCAGTGCGCGGAATGCCAATTCGAAGTGAACTTCGGTGAGGTCAGCCCGGGCCGTCAGCCGCAGGCAGGACTGGCCGGGTGGCACCGAGGGGGGCCGGAAGCATCCCACCCGTACCCCGTGATCAGCGCAGATGCGCTGCGCCCGCACGGCTGCGCCCGGCTCGCCGAGCAGCACCCGGACCACCGCGCCGGCCGGATCGCTGACCGGGAAATCCAGCCCGGCGGCCAGGGCGGCCAGCCGCCGCGCGTTGGCCCGGGCCCGCTGGCCCAGGTCCGGCTGGTGCCGCAGGATGTCCAGCGCGGCCCGGGCGGCCGCGGCGCTGGGCGGGGCCAGACCGGTGTCGAAGATGAACGCCCGCCCCACGTCGATCAGGGTCTCGATGACCTCGGCCGGGCCGGCCACCGCGCCGCCCTGGCTGCCCAGTGACTTCGACAGCGTGAACGTCCGGATCACATGCGGGTCGCCGGCGATTCCGGCCGCCGCCGCACCCCCGCGCCCGCCCGGGCCGAGCACCCCGAACGCGTGCGCCTCGTCCAGCACCAGCAGCGCCCGCTGGCCGGCGGCCACCCGGTGCAGGTCCCGGAGCGGGGCCAGGTCCCCGGCCACCGAGAAGACCGTGTCGGTGACCACCAGGGCGAACGGCTCGGCCCGCCGGGTCAGGGCCCGTTCCACCGCGGCCACGTCCGCGTGCGGTGTCACCTCGACCCGCGCCCGGGCCAGCCGGCAGGCGTCGATCAGCGACGCGTGGTTGGCCGCGTCCGAGACGATCAGCACCGCGTCGTCCCGGTCCTGCCCGAGGACCTGGGCCAGCGCGGTCACCGCGGCCAGGTTGGCCAGGTAGCCGGAGGAGAACACCAGCGCCCGGGGCGCCCGGGTGTAGGCGGCCAGCTCGTCCTCCAGGCGGGTGTGCAGCTCGGTGGTCCCGGTCACCAGCCGGGATCCGGTCGCCCCCGGGCCCCAGTCCCGGGCCGCGGCCGCGGCCGCCTCGGCCAGGCGGGGATCGGCGGCCAGCCCCAGGTAGTCGTTGGACGCCAGGTCCAGGAGGCCGTCCCGGCCGGTCCCGGGGCCCGCACCCGGCGTCCCCGCCGCCCGGGCCCGCGGACTCAGCGTGCGTCCCAGCCCGGCCGCCCGCCGGGCGGCGCCCGCCGCCCGCAGCACGGCCAGCGCCCCCGGCTCGCCGGTCGCGTTCGTGCCCACCGTGCCCCCTGTTCCGATGCCTGCTGCCACCTTTGTCCTACCAGGCGCGCCGGTGAGCAAAGTGTGGCGGCCGGCCCCGCTGGACGCCGTGGGAGTCACCGGCCGGCCAATGAGACCATGGAGGGGTGCCCTCCCTGACGGACCTGGCCAGACGCCACACCAGCCTGACGCGCGCCGACCTTGAGTGCCTGCACGCGCTGGTGTCGGACTGGCAGCTTCTCGCCGACCTCTCGTTCGCCGACCTGATCTTGTGGGCGCCCCTGCGGGACGGTAGCGGGTGGATGGCGCTGGCCCAGATGCGGCCGACCACCGGCCCGACGTCGTTCCAGGACGACGTGGTCGGGCAGCTGGCCGCGCCGGACGACAAGCCGCTGCTCGACACGGCCCGCGACGAGCGCCGGATCTGGCGGGAGAGCGACCCGGACTGGACCACGGGTGTCCCGGTGCGGGCGGAGACGATCCCGGTCATGCGCGAGGGCCGGGTCATCGCGGTGATCGAGCGCAACACCAACCTCAATTCGGCCCGCACCCCCAGCCGCCTGGAGCTGACCTACCTGCAGGGCGCGGACGACCTGGCCCGGATGGTGGCCGAGGGGACATTCCCGTTCGGCGAGGAGGCTCAGCTGGTCCGCTCGCCCCGGGTCGGGGACGGCCTGCTGCGCCTGGGCCGGGCCGGCCGGGTCACCTACGCCAGCCCGAACGCGCTGTCCGCGTTCCGCCGCCTGGGCCTGGCTACCGACCTGGTCGGCGCGGAGCTGGCCCCGCTGGCCGCCAGGCTGTGCGCGCCCGGCGAACCGGTGGACGAGTCGCTGATGCTGGTGGCCTGCGGCCGGTCGCCCCGTGACGCCGAGATCGAGGGCAACGGATCGGTGGTCCAGCTGCGCGCCATCCCGCTCATCGTGGGCGGCGAGCGCACCGGGGCGCTGATCCTGGTCCGCGACGTCACCGAGCTCCGCCGGCGTGAGCGCGAGCTGATGACCAAGGACGCCACCATCCGGGAGATCCATCACCGGGTCAAGAACAACCTGCAGACGGTGGCGGCCCTGCTCCGCCTGCAGGCCCGGCGGCTGCACGGCCCGGAGGCCCGGTCCGCGCTGGAGGACGCCACCCGCCGGGTCGGCTCGATCGCGATCGTGCATGAGACCCTGTCCCACGCCCCGGACGAGATCGTCGCCTTCGACGAGGTGGCCGACCGGGTGGTGATGATGGCCACCGAGGTGGCCGGCACCGAGATCCGGGTCACGCCCAAGCTGACCGGCAAATTCGGCATGCTCCCGGCCTACGTGGCCATGCCGCTGGCCCTGGTTCTGACCGAGCTGCTGCAGAACGCGCTGCAGCACGGCTTCGCCTACCCCGAAGCGGCCAGGTCCGCCGTGCCGACCCGGTCGTCCGGCCGGGTCGAGGTCAGCGCGGCCCGCGGCCCGGACCGGCTGACCGTGATCGTCACCGACGACGGCGTCGGACTGCCGGACGACTTCGATCCCGAATCGACCAACTCCCTCGGCCTGCAGATCGTGCGCACCCTGGTCGTCGGGGAGCTGGGCGGCAAGCTGGAGATCACCCCCCGCCCCGAGGGCGGCACCCGGGCCCTGGTCGACCTGCCCGTCGACGAGCCCTAGGCGGACTGGCCCTGGACCTGGGGGACCGCCACCGGCAGGCCTGGTCCGGCCGGCGCGAGCGCGCCCTTGCTCCGGGGGAGCAGCAGCGGGGTGCCGAGCAGCAGGGCGCCCGCGACGCCGATCGCGACCTGCGGGCCGGTGAACGTGGCCAGCAGGCCGCCCAGGGCGGTCAGGGCCGAGATCGAGACCTTGCTGCTCACGGACCAGGCGGACAGCACGCGGGCCACCCGGTCCGGCGGGGCCAGCTCCAGCCGGTAGGTGGCCATCACCGGGTTGGACACGCCGATGCAGGTGATCAGGGCCAGCTCGATCGCCATGACCAGCACCAGCCCGGCGATCCCCGGGCGCAGGAACACCAGTCCGGCCGGCCAGCACGCGCGCAACGTCCCGCCGGCCAGCAGGACCCGGCGCCGGCCGAACCGGGCCACGACCCGGCGCGCCATCCGGGAGCCGATCAGCCCGCCCGCGCACGGCACGGCGAAGGCCAGGCCGTACTGCCAGGGGGCGAAGTGGAAGCGGCCGAGCATGAGCACGGCCAGCAGCGGCTCGGTCGCCATGATCAGCCCGCTGAACGCGATCGAGTTGAAGAACAGCCGCCGCAGCGCCGGGTGGCCCAGGATGTAACGCCACCCGTCGAGCAGGTCCGCGGGCCGGGGCCGTCCTGTCCGCTCCGGCCGCACCGGGGGCGTCTCGTGGCCGCCGATGGCGTGGATGCCCAGCGCCGACAGCAGGTAACTGGCCGCGTCGGCCAGCACCGTGACGACCGGGCCGAGCAGCCCGATCGCGGCCCCGCCGAGCGGCGGCCCGAGCACGGTGGCGGTCCAGGTGGTGGACTCCATCCGCGCGTTGGCTGGCAGCAGGTCAGCGGGGCGGACGACCGACTTCAGGCAGGCGCCGCTGGCCGCCTTGAACGTGATGTCCGCGGCGCCGGAGATGACCGACACCGTCAGCAGCTGGCCGAAGGTCAGGGCCCCGAGCGCGTAGGCCACGGGGACGCTGCCCATCGCCGCGAACCGGGCGAGGTCCATGGCCATCATCACGGGCCGCTTGGCCCGGAACTCCATCCACGGGCCGAGCGGTACCGCCACGGCCGCCGCCACCGCCGTACCCACCGCGGCCAGCGCGGACACCTGCGCCGGGCCCGCGTGCAGCACCACGATCGCGATCAGCGGGAACGCGCCGAAGGCGAAGCTGGTCCCGAACGAGCTGACCGCGTACGCGGCCCACAGCCATTCGAACCGCCGTCCCAGTGACCGCCCGACCGTCATGCGCGGTTCCCCGCCTTCGCCCCCGCCCGCACCAGCCCTCCACATCCAACCGGAAGCACGGCGCGGGGCTGGCCATCACCACGCCGGGCGGCGGCGCAAACAGAACAGCCATGACCGCGGGCCGATGGCCGCGACAGGCGCGGTCCGGCCGGCGATCATGGCGGAACGGTGGTGGCCGAGCTCCGGGCACGGGCGAGCGTCTGTCCCGCCCGCGTCCCGATGCGGACCTGCGGTCAGGCGTGCGTCCGGGTACGCAGCCGCAGCGAGCGGCGCTTGAGGGCCCGGCGTTCGTCCTCGCTCAGGCCGCCCCACACCCCCCCGTCCTGGCCGGACTCGATGGCCCAGTGCAGGCACGAGTCGATTACCGGGCAGCGATGGCAGACATGCTTGGCTTCGTCGATCTGGAGCAGTGCTGGACCGGTGTTTCCGATCGGGAAGAACAACTCAGGATCCACGTCACGGCAGGCGGCGTTGTGGCGCCAGTCCATGAGGTCACTCCTTCGGGCCAGTCGGCCGCACGCAGGCCTGCTCGGTCTCGTGAGGCCGCCCATCAAAGCTTGTGAAGGATTTCACGAGCGACGTTATGCAGCAGGAAATTTAGTTCCCATATCAGTTGGTGCCAGTCGGCAACCGGCCCGGAGCTGCTTCATAGCCCAGACACGCTTGGCAAAGCGGAAACCTGCTGCATTGCACTCTCGCTGCGTACAGAGGGCTCC